>DASSWM010000122.1:0-6546 GCA_035704865.1 Agrococcus sp. | reverse complement strand
CCCGGGAACCCCTCACCTGGGGCCTCAGCCCGACGTCGCCGCCCGGCTGAGCGCGATCGCTGCCGCATCCTCGAGCACCGCCACCGCCGGATCCGGCAGGCGCGAGGCATCCACGAGCGAGCGGCGGATCCCGTAGCCGGCCATCGCGCCCAGCAGCGCCCCCACGGCGGCGAGCCCGGCTGCGCGTGGCGCGGCCCCGCGCGGGCCCTCGGTGCCGAGCGCTGCGCCCGCGAGGGCGGCCGCGCCGATGCGGCCCAGCAGGGCCGGCAGCGCGAGCCGCGACGGCGTCGCGGGCAGCTTGTCGCCGACGAGCTCGGCCGCGGCCATCGCGATCACGAGCGCCCGTCCCCACGGATGCCGCAGCACCGGCCAGTCCCTCCAGCCGTGCCCGGGCGGTGCCGCGGGGTGCGTGAGCACGACGGCGGCGAGCGGCGTCAGCGAGCGCATCCCGCCGGCCACCCCGAGCGCCAGGCTCCGAGCCAGCAGCGGTCGTCGCGTCGTCGGCATGCGACCACCCTGGCACCGCGATGCCCGCCCTGCCAGGCCCGATCGGCAGCCAGCGCGGACTGCGAAGCTCAGCACACGCAGCCCTCACCGCGCCCTCGGCGCGTACGGTGGCGACATGGACCTCCAGCTCAACGATCACGTCATCCTCGTCGTCGGCGGCACGGGCCTCATCGGCAGCGCCGTTGTCCAGACGGCTCGCGCCGAGGGCGCGACCGTCATCGCCGCTGCCCGCGGGGACGGCGCCGACCTGCAGCTCGACGGCGCCGACGACGCATCCGTCGAGCGCGCGATCGCGGGCGTGCTCGAGCAGCACGGCCGCATCGACGCGCTCGTCGTGGCCGCCGCACCCGCGGCGCAGACCCTGGACCCGGCCCGCGCTGGCGACCCCGCGCAGGTCTCGAAGGCGATCGACGACAAGGCCATGACGTTCCTGCGCATCGCGAACGCCGTCATCCCCCACATGCGCCGAGCGGGCTCGGGCCGCATCGTGGGGCTCAGCGGCCAGAACGCGCTCATGACCGGCAACATCACGGGCGCAGTGCGCAACGCGGCCCTCATCATCGCCGCGCAGAGCCTCGCCGACGAGCTCGCCGGCACGGGCGTCGCCGTCAACGTCGTGAATCCCGGTCCCGTCACCGAGACCGGCGCCGGTGAGGTCGCGCCGGGCAAGCCCGGCGAGTCGACGCCGCAGCAGGTGGCCGACCTCGTCGTCATGCTGCTCTCGCCCCGACTGGCGGTCTCGAGCGAGTCGATCGCGACCGGCCACCGGTTCCGCGGCGCCGTCGCGCTCTAGAGCCCGCGGGAGCCCGGACGCGCAGAGAGGGCCGGCGCGCAGCCGGCCCTCCCTGCCCCCCACCCCCAGGATCAGACCCGCTCGAGGTCGTACCCGTACGCATCCTCGCCGTGCACGACCCGGTCGACGCCGGCGAGCTCGTCCTCGTCCGTGACCCGGAACCCGATCGTCTTCTCGATCGCGAAGCCGATCAGGAACGCGGCGACGAACGCGTAGACCATGACGCCGACCGATGCGAGCAGCTGCACGATGAGCTGGCCGACGCCGCCGCCGACCAGCAGGCCCGTGCCGGTGGCGAAGAAGCCGAGGTAGACGGTGCCGAGCATGCCGCCGACCAGGTGGATGCCCACGACGTCGAGCGAGTCGTCGAAGCCGAGCTTCCACTTGAGCTCGACCGCGAGCGCGCACGCCGCGCCCGAGATGGCGCCCAGCAGCAGCGCCCAGCCCGGCGTCAGGTTCGCGCAGGCCGGCGTGATGGCCACGAGCCCCGCGATCGCGCCCGATGCCGCGCCCACCGACGTGGGCTTGCCCACCTTGAGCTTCTCCACCAGCAGCCACGCGCAGATCGACGCGGCCGTCGCACCGATGGTGTTGAGCGTGATGAGACCCGCGCCCTCGAGCCCGTTCAGCCACTCGGCGCCCACGTTGAACCCGAACCAGCCGAACCACAGGATGCTCGCGCCCAGGATGACGAACGGCACGTTGTGCGGCTTGTGCGCGCCCTTCGTGAAGTCGAGGCGCTTGCCGAGCACGAACGTCAGCGCGAGCGCCGCGGCGCCGGCGTTGATGTGCACCGCGGTGCCGCCCGCGTAGTCGATCACAGCCGGCAGCCCGAGCAGCTCGCCGAGCGAGTGCGCCCAGCCGCCGCCCCACACCCATGCGGCCACGGGGAAGTAGCCGAGCGTCGCGAAGACGCCGACGAACAGCATCCAGGCGCCGAACTTCGCACGATCCGCGATCGCGCCCGAGATGAGCGCGACGGTGATGATGGCGAACGTCGAGCCGTAGGCGACGCCGATCAGGTCGGTGTTGGCGCTCTCCCCCGCCGCCATCGCCGCGAGGCCGAAGTCGCTGAACGGGTTGCCCGAGAACGCGAACGGCGAGTCGACGGCCGCCATGTTGTAGCCGTAGAGGATCCACAGCGTGCCGACGAGGCCGATCGCGCCGAACGACATCATCATCATGCTGATCACGCTCTTGGCGCGCACGAGCCCGCCGTAGAAGAACGCGAGTCCGGGCGTCATGAACAGCACGAGTGCTGTCGCGACGACGCCGAAGGCCATGCTGCCTGCATCCATGGAGTGCTCCCTTGAGTGTGCGACTGGAACTGCCTCCGAGCATCCGCCCGGTGCGTTTCCGCAGCCGTCGCGCTCGCGTTTCGGCTCTGTTACGGATGCGTCGGCATGTTTCGGGCGCGTTGCCGCCGTCGGGAGGGCATGGGGCCGGATGCCAGGATGGAGCCATGAACCTGTCGTGGATCCGCAACCCCCAGGTGTCGGCGATGCTGCTGCTCGGCGCCGCGATCCTCGGCCTCGTCATCGCCAACACGGGCCTCGGTCCCGGCCTCGCGGAGCTCAAGGGCTCGCACCTGCCGTTCACGATCTTCGGCCTCGACCTCTCCGCGGCCCACTGGGTGACCGACGGCCTGCTGGTGGTGTTCTTCTTCGTCGTCGCGGTCGAGCTGCGCTACGAGTTCACGCAGGGCGACCTGAGCTCGGTCTCGAAGGCCGCGGTGCCGACGATCGCGGCGCTCGGCGGCGTCGCGCTGCCGGCGATCCTCTACTTCAACCTCGCGGGCGCCGACGGCGCGCAGGGCTGGCCGATCCCGACCGCGACCGACATCGCCTTCGCGCTCGGCGTGCTCGCGCTCGTCGGGCGGCGGCTGCCGACCAAGGTGCGCGCGCTGCTGCTCGCGCTCGCGGTCATCGACGACCTCATCGGCATCTTCTTCATCGCCGTGTTCTTCACCGAGACGCTCTCGCTCCCGCACCTGCTGCTGGGCGCGGCCGGCGTCGCCGTCTTCTGGCTGCTCGGCCGCGCCTACCGCTCGCGCCGCGGAAGCTGGCCGCTGCGCATCGCGATGGTCGTCGTCGCGCTCGCCACGTGGTGGCTCATCGCGATGAGCGGCATCCACGCGACGATCGCGGGCGTCGCGCTCGGCCTCGTGCTCTCCCCCGCGCCCGCCGAGTCGGCGCGCCTCCGGCTCGAGCCGTTCTCGAACGGCATCGTGCTGCCGCTGTTCGCGTTCACCTCCGCGTCGGTCGCGATCCCGCAGGTGCCGATCAGCGAGCTGAGCCCCGTGTTCTGGGCGATCGTCATCGCGCTGCCGGTCGGCAAGCTGTTCGGCATCACGATCGCGGGCCTCGTCGGACAGGCGGCGCTGCGGGTGCCGAAGCTCGAGCGCGTGCGGCTCTCGGAGCTCATCGGCCTGAGCCTGCTGGCCGGCATCGGCTTCACCGTCTCGCTGCTCATGAACGAGCTCGCGCACCGCACCACGCCCGAGCTCATCGTCGAGGGCACGCTCGGCGTGCTGACCGGCTCGCTCATCGCGGCCGTGATCGGCGCGGTCTACGTGACGATCCTCAGCCGCCGCTACCCGCCGGTCGACACGAGCGAGATCACGACGCGCGACGCGGAGGAGTACCTGCGCCGCACCGACGCCGAGGGCTGAGCGCTCAGCCGGTGCCGGCACCCGGGACTGGATCCGGAGCTGGGGTCGCGGTTCGCCTTCAGCTCCACCGCTCGTTGGCGAGCGCCACGAGCCGCGAGATCGCCCGCAGGTACTTCTTGCGGTAGCCGCCGCCGAGCATCTCCTCGCTGAAGACGGCGTCGAGCGTCGTGCCGCTCGAGCGCAGCGCGACCTGCGCGTCGTAGAGCCGGTCGACGAGGGCGACGAAGCGCAGCGCGTCGTTCTGGTCGTGCAGCACGCGCACATCCCGCAGGCCGAGCGCATCCAGCCCGTGGACGAGCCCGACGTAGCGCGACGGGTGCACGTGCGCGAGGTGGCCGATGAGCCCGTCGAAGTCGTCGAGCGCGACCGTGCCGCCGATCGCGTCGAGCGCGGACTCGAGCTGCCCCTCCTCGACCGCCGGCGCGCTGCCGGTGATGTCGCGGTGCCGGTAGTCCTCGCCGTCGATGCGCATGATCTGGAACCGGTCGGCGATCGCCTGGATCTCACGCAGGAAGTCGCTAGCGGCGAAGCGCCCCTCGCCGAGCGCGTTCGGCGGCGTGTTGCTCGTCGCGGCCAGCTTCGTGCCGCTCGCGACGAGCTCGCCCAGCAGCCGCGTCATCACCATCGTGTCGCCCGGGTCGTCGAGCTCGAACTCGTCGATGCAGATGATGCTCGAGCCCTGCAGCTGCCGCACCGTCTCGGCGTACCCGAGCGCGCCGACGAGCGCCGTGTACTCGATGAACGTGCCGAACCGCTTCGGCCCCGGCATCGCCTTCCACATCGACGCCAGCAGGTGCGTCTTGCCGACGCCGAACCCGCCGTCGAGGTAGATGCCCGGCTTGACCTCAGGCGCCTTCTTGCGGAACAGCCCGCCGCGCTTCGGCGACGTCCACGCCGTCACCAGCTCCCGCATCCGCTCGAGCGCCTCGGACTGCGACGGATGCGCGGGGTCCGGCCGGTAGGAGTCGAACGTCGCGCCGTCGAACTGCGGGGGCGGGACGAGGCTCGCCACGATCTGCTCCGCGCTCACCGTGGGGTTGCGCTCGACGAGCGAGATCGGTGCTGGCATGCGGGCTCCTTGATGGGCGACGGCGGCGCGCGTGGAAGATTCGGTGGGAGGATGGCGTTTGCCTCCACGAGCCTACTTCAGGCTCGAGAACCAGCCGCGGAGCCCGCAGAAGGAGACCCTGTGCCCGAGTCCGAAGCCCGATTCGCCCAGTACGCCGCGCCCGAGCGCGTCGTCTCGACCGACTGGGTCGCCGCGCACCTCGAGAGCGACGACGTGGTGATCGTGGAGTCGGACGAGGATGTGCTGCTCTACGAGGTCGGGCACATCCCCGGCGCCGTGAAGATCGACTGGCACACCGACCTCAACGACCCCGTGCTGCGCGACTACGTCTCGCCCGAGGCGTTCGCCGAGCTGCTCGGCAGCAAGGGCATCGGGCGCGACACGACGGTCGTGTTCTACGGCGACAAGGCGAACTGGTGGGCGACGTACGCGCTGTGGGTCTTCGCGCTGTACGGGCACGAGCGCACGCGCATCATGGACGGCGGCCGCGACAAGTGGATCGCCGAGGGTCGCGAGCTCTCGCGCGGGCCCGCCGGCCGCGAGCGGGTCGACTACCCCGTGGTCGAGCGCGACGACGCGACGCTGCGGGCGTTCCGCGACGACGTGCTCGCGCACCTGGGCGCGCCGCTCATCGATGTGCGCAGCCCCGAGGAGTACTCCGGCGAGCGCACGACGGCGCCCGCCTACCCGGAGGAGGGCGCGCTGCGCGCTGGCCACATCCCCACCGCCGCGAGCGTGCCGTGGGGCCGCGCGGTCAACGAGGACGGCACGTTCCGCTCGCGCGCCGAGCTCGAGGAGATCTACCTCGACGGCGCGGGGCTCCGCGACGCGGACGACGTGATCGCCTACTGCCGCATCGGCGAGCGCTCGAGCCACACGTGGTTCGTGCTCGCGCACCTGCTCGGCCTGCCGAAGGTGCGCAACTACGACGGCTCGTGGACGGAGTGGGGCTCGCTCGTGGGCGTGCCGATCGCGATCGGAGCGGAGCCCGGGGAGGTGCCCGCACGATGAGCCTGACCGCTGGTCTGCAGCAGACGGTCGACGACTTCCAGGCGATGGAGGAGCAGGACCGACTGCAGCTGCTGCTCGAGTTCGCCGACGAGCTGCCCGAGCTGCCGCCGCGCTACGCCGAGCACCCCGATCTGCTCGAGCGGGTCGTCGAGTGCCAGTCGCCCGTGTTCCTCTTCGTCGAGGTGGACGACCACGTGCACGTGCACGCGACGGCGCCGCCCGAGTCGCCCACGACGCGCGGCTTCGCGTCGATCCTGGCGCAGGGGCTCGAGGGCGCGAGCGCCGAGGAGGCGCTCGCCGTGCCGGCCGACATGCCGCGCATGCTCGGCCTCGACCGCGTCGTCTCGCCGCTGCGGCTGCGGGGCATGTCCGGCATGCTCAGCCGCATCCAGCGGCAGATCCGCGAGCGCGCTGGAGCTTAGGGCGTCGACCCTTTCGGGTCGGCGACGCGACGCCAGCGCCGAGGCCCGTCGGGCCGAGGTCGAGCGCGGTCCT
>DASSWM010000121.1:0-5840 GCA_035704865.1 Agrococcus sp. | reverse complement strand
GCTCGTCGACGAGCCGACCAAGGGCCTGGCACCGCTCATCGTCGGCACGGTCACGAAGGCGCTCGAAGCCGCCGCCGAGCGGACCCCCATGCTGCTCGTCGAGCAGAACCTGCAGGTCGTGCGCGAGCTCGCGCACACCGTCGTCGTCCTCTCCGGCGGCCGGGTGGTCCACACGGGCCCGGCCGCCGAGTTCCTCGACTCCGAGCTCGTGCACCGGCACCTCGGCGTCTCGACCGAGCAGGAGGCAGCGTGAGCACCGTCCTCCTCCTGCTCATCACCGGCGTCGGCCTCGGCGCCCTCTACTTCCTCGTCGCGAGCGGCCTCTCGCTCATCTACGGGCTCATGGGCGTGCTGAACTTCGCCCACGGATCGTTCCTGACCCTCGCCGGCTTCCTCGGCTGGGAGGTGAGCCGCCGCATCGGCGACGGCTCGTGGCTCGGCCTCATCGTCGGCATGCTCGTCGGCCTCCTGGTCGGTGCGCTCGTCGCCGTCATCACCGAGCTCGTCTTCATCCGCAAGCTCTACAACCGGCACATCGAGCAGGTGCTCGTCACCGTGGGCCTCGGGCTCGCGACCGTCGCGCTGTTCGAGGGCATCTGGGGCAGCGACCCCATCCAGATCAACCTGCCCGCCTGGCTCGGCCAGACGACCGACGTGCTCGGCACGCACATCCCGAACGACCGCTGGCTGCTCATCGGCGCCGCCGTCGTGATGCTCGTGCTCATCGTGCTGTTCCTGCAGAAGACGAGCTACGGCCTCGTCATCCGCGCGGGTGTCGAGAACCGCACGATGGTCACCGCGCTCGGCATCGACGTGCGCCGCGCGTTCACGATCGTCTTCGCGATCGGCGGCGCGGCAGCGGGCCTCGGCGGCGTGCTCGCCTCGGTGTACTTCGGCACCGTGAGCCCCCACCAGGGCACGTCGCTGCTCATCTACGCGTTCATCGTGACGGTCATCGGCGGCCTCGGCTCCCTCGCGGGCGCCGCGATCGCCTCGGTGCTCGTCGCCGTCATCCAGCAGTTCGCGAACTTCTACCTCGAGGGCACGGGCGATCTCGCGATCGTGCTCGCGCTCGCGGTGGTCGTGCTCGTCCGACCGACCGGCCTCATGGGCAAGGTCAAGCACTAGGAGATGACGATGCGCACGTTCTTCACGTCCACCTGGGGCAAGCTCGCCGTCGGCGCGGCGATCGTCGTCGTCGCCGCGATCCTGCCGCTGCTCAACATCCACATCCCCGGCGTGCTGCCCGGCCCCACCTACACGCCCGGCGCGATGTCGGTGATGGCCTACGCGATGATCATCGCGGCGCTCGCGCTCAGCTACCACCTCATCTTCGGCGTGGCGGGCATGCTCTCGTTCGGCCACGCGATGTTCTTCGCCGCGGGCGCCTACGGGCTCGGCATCCTGCTGCAGCTGCTCGCGCCCAGCGGCATGCCCGGCGAGGCGGTGTTCCTGCTCGCGATCGTCATCACGCTCGTCATCGCGCTCGTGCTCGGCAACATCGTCGGTGCGCTCGCGCTGCGCGTGACCGGCATCTCTTTCGCGATGGTGACGCTCGCGTTCGCGCAGGCCGCGAACGTCATGATCCGCCGCAACACCGGTGGCCTCACCGGCGGCGAGGAGGGCGTGCGGCTCGAGGTCGACGTCGTGCCGGAGTTCATGGTCGGCGTCGTCAACACCCGCAACCTCTACTGGATGGCGCTCGGCATCCTCGTGCTCGTCTACCTCGCGTGCGTCTGGATCGAGCGCTCGCGCCTCGGCCACGTCGTCGTCGCCTCGCGCGAGAACGAGCTGCGCGTGACGGTGCTGGGCCTGCGGCCGTACCACGTGCGCCTGTTCGTGTTCGGCGCAGCGGCGGTGCTCGCCGCCGTCGCCGGCATGGGCTTCATGATGCTGCAGTCGAGCGCGACCCCGCGCATCTCGACGGCCGACTTCACGCTCACGCTGCTCGTGATCGTCGTGCTCGGCGGCGTCGGCTACCGCTGGGGCGCGATCGTCGGCGGCATCGTCTACACGATCCTCGACCAGCGGCTCGCCGAGCTCGCGTCGAGCTCGTGGATCGCCGAGCTGCCGGCCGTGCTGCGCATCCCGCTCTCGGAGCCGCTGTTCATCCTCGGCATGCTGTTCGTGCTGGTCGTGATGTTCGCCCCCGGGGGCATCGTCGGCCTCACGCACCGCGTGACCCGGCGGCGCGGCGGCAAGCAGGACGCCGACCAGCCCGAGGTGCTGCAGGACGTGGAAGCCTAGGCAGATGGCACCCGACGCGACGACGCAGGGCCCGGCGGCACCGGACCCGATGGCGCAGGACGCGCGCACGCAGGACGGGCGCACGCAGGGTCCGCTGACGCCGGGGCCGCTGACCGAGGGCCCGCTGACGCCCGGCCCGCTGACGCTGGGACGCTGGACCACGGACCGTGCCGCGACCGACCCGTCGCGCACGGCGATCGTCGACCGCGGCGTCACCGTCTCCTACGGCGAGCTCGAGGCGCGCGCCACGGCGCTCGCGCACGCGCTCGGCGAGGCAGGCCACGGCCGCGGCGCCCGCATCGCGACCGTCACCGGGTCCACGGCCGACCAGGTGGTGCTGCTGTTCGCGTGCGCGAAGGCGGGCGCGATGCTCGTGCCGCTCTCGTGGCGACTGACGGCGGGCGAGCTCGCCGAGCAGCTCGCGCTCGCCGACCCCTCGCTGCTGCTGATCGAAGACGACCACCGGCCGCTCGCCGAGGCCGCGCTCGACCGCCTGGCCGGCCACGGCATCCGCTCGGTCCCCGGTGCACCGGCGGCGCCGATCCCGACGACGACGCTCGGCGCGGCGGGCGCCGAGTCGAGCGTGCCGGATGCGCTGCGGCCCGTCGGGCACGGCACCCCGGCCGACGACGACGGCCTGCTCATGCTCTTCACCTCCGGCACGACGAGCGCTCCGAAGGCGGTCGTGCTCACGCACGCGAACTGCGCGTGGGCGAACCTCGCGCTCTCGCGCGCGACGCCGCTCACGCCCGACGACGTCGTGCTGCAGCTGCTGCCGCAGCACCACGTGGCGGGCTGGAACATCCAGCCGCTGCTCGCCTGGTGGGTGGGGGCGCGCGTCGTGCTCGAGCGCACCTTCGACGCCGGCCGCGCGCTCGCCCTCATCGAGCGCCACCGCATCACCGCGACCATGGGCGTGCCGACCGTCTTCCGCGCGCTCATCCAGCACCCCGACTTCGCCGCGCGCGACCTGTCGAGCATCCGCACCGCCATCGTCGGCGGCGGCATGCTCGACCCCCGCACCGCCGAGCGGCTCGCCGAGCGCGGCGTCGCGGTGCAGCAGGGCTACGGGCTCACCGAGGCCGCCCCGAACGTGACGATCTGCCACGACGAGTCGGATGCCGGCACCGTCGGCCGCGCCTACCCGCACGTCGACCTGGCGCTGCTCATCGACGGCCGCGTCGAGCACGGCCCGGGCACGGGCGAGCTGCTCGTGCGCGGCCCGGCGGTCTTCCAGGGCTACTTCCGCGACCCAGAGGCCACCGCCGCCGCGCACCACGGGCCCTGGCTGCGCACCGGCGACCTCGTCGCACGCGACGGCGCCGGACGCATCCGCATCGTCGACCGCGTCAAGGACATCGTGCGCTCCGGCGGCGAGTCGATCGCGCCGATCGAGGTCGAGCTCGCGCTGCTCGAGCACCCCGCGATCGCCGACGCCGCCGTCGCGGGCGTGCCGAGCGAGCGCTGGGGCGAGGAGCTCGTCGCGTGGCTCGTGCTGGCCGAGCCGGCCGAGGAGGCGTCGATCCGCGCGCACCTCGACGGGCGCATCGCCGACTTCAAGCATCCCAAGCAGTACCTCGTGGTCGACGGCATCCCGCGCACCACGAGCGGCAAGCCGCTGCGCAGGGCGCTGACGGCCGCGTACACGGCAGAGAGGACGGATGCGCGATGAACGAGCCGAGGACGAAGCGCGGCGAGCAGACCAAGGCGAAGCTGCTGGAGGCCGCCGAGCAGGTGTTCGCCGAGCAGGGCTACCAGGCCGCGTCGATCTCGCGCATCACCGAGCGCGCGAGCGTCGCCCAGGGCACCTTCTACCTGTACTTCGCGTCGAAGCTCGACCTCTTCGAGCAGCTCGTCGAGGATCTCAACCGTCGCGTGCGCAAGGCGATGAGCGACGGCGCCGCGCGCGGCACGAACCGCGCCGAGGCCGAGCGCGAGGGCTTCCGCGGCTTCTTCGCCTTCACCGCCGAGCACCCTGCGCTCTACCGCGTGGTGCGCGAGGCGGAGTACGTCGCGCCGGGCGCCATGCGCAACCACTACGAGCGCATCGTCGAGGGCTACGTCGAGGGCCTCACGCGCGCGAAGGCCGCGGGCGAGATCGGCGACATCGACCCGGAGGTCGCCGCGTGGGCGCTCATGGGCGTTGGCGAGATGATCGGCATGCGCTACGTGCTGTGGCCGACAGCGGAGAGCGGGCCCTACGGCACCGACGCGACGCCCGTGCCGGAGCACGTGTTCGACGAGATGGTCGCGTTCGTGCAGCGCGCGCTCGGCACCGTGCCGGCGCAGGCGCGCCCCGCAGCACCGGCGAGCACCCCGGCGCAGCAGCCCGCCGCCCCGTCGGCGGCACCGGACCAGGACACCGTCGCGATCGCGACGCAGTGAGAAGGAGGACCTCCATGAGCACGCTCTCCGGCCGCAGGGCCGTCATCACCGGCGGGGCCGCAGGCATCGGCGCGGCCATCGCGCGCTCGTTCGCAGCGGAGGGCGCCGAGGTGGTCATCGCCGACCGCGACGGCGCAGCCGCCGAGGCGCTCGCCTCGGAACTCGGCGGCGAGGCGTGGGAGGTCGACCTCACCGACGTCGCCGCCCTCGAGTCGCTCGAGCTGCGCGCCGACATCCTCGTCAACAACGCCGGCATCCAGCGCGTCGCGCCCATCCACGAGTTCGAGCCCGAGATGTGGCGCCGGATCCACACGCTCATGCTCGAGTCGCCGTTCCTGCTCATCCGCGCGGCGCTGCCGGGCATGTACGAGCGCGGCTTCGGACGCATCCTGAACCTCTCGAGCGTGCACGGCCTGCGCGCATCCGCCTTCAAGTCCGCCTACGTCGCCGCCAAGCACGGTCTCGAGGGGCTCTCGAAGGTGACCGCGCTCGAGGGCGCGCCGCACGGCGTCACCTCGAACTGCATCAACCCCGGCTACGTGAAGACGGCGCTCGTCGAGCAGCAGATCGCCGATCAGGCGAAGACGCACGGCATCCCCGAGAGCGACGTGCTCGAGAAGATCATGCTCACCGAGGCCGCCGTCAAGCGCCTCGTGGAGCCCGAGGAGGTCGCCTCGCTCGCCACCTGGCTCGCCGGCCCGCACGCCGGCATGGTCACGGGCTCGTCGTACGTCATGGACGGCGGATGGAGCGCGCGGTGACGGGGCGCACCGCCCCGCCGGCGACCGGCCGCGCCGGCGCAGAGGAGTCGCCGCTGCGGGCCCCCGTCGAGGGCGGCGAGCTCGTCGGCACGGTGTGGCGAGCGGATGCGTCGGGCACGCCCGTCGTCGCCATCCACGGGATCACGGCCAATCACCGCTCGTTCTCCTCGCTCGCCGCTCGCCTCGAGGGGCCGCTGCTGGCGGTCGACCTGCGGGGGCGCGGCGGCTCGCGCGAGCTGCCCGGGCCGTACGGCCTCGCGCAGCACGCGGAGGACGTCGCCGCGGCGATGCGCTCGGCGGGCGTCGCCGACGCGATCGTCGTCGGCCACTCCATGGGCGCGTACGTCGCCGTGCGGCTCGCGGCCGCGCACCCCGAGCTCGTGCAGCGGCTCGTGCTCGTCGACGGCGGCCTGCCGCTGCGGCCGGCGCCGGCAGGCAGGGACCTGA
>DASSWM010000120.1:0-8606 GCA_035704865.1 Agrococcus sp. | reverse complement strand
TGCACGGCGTGCTCGCCGGCGACACGCCGACGGCGACCGGCTTCGACTCCGAGCTGCTCGAGGCGCTCGGCATCACCGGCAAGCGCGAGCAGGTGACCCGCGCCGTCGTCGACGACCGCCGGGTCGCGTTCGTCGGGCTCGGCGACACCGTCACGCCCGACCGCCTGCGCGAGGCCGCCGGCGCCGCGGTGCGCTCGCTCCGCAGCGTGCCGTCGATCGCGATCGCGCTGCCCGCGACGTCGGCCGAGGACGTGCAGGCCGTGCTGGAGGGCGCCGCGATGGGCGCCTACCGCTACGAGGCGCGCAAGCGCGACGAGGGTGCGCCGACCGTGTGCGAGATCGCGGTCGTCGCCGGCGAGGCCGAGGTCTCCGCCTACGCGGTGCAGAGCGCGGGCATTGCCGCGCAGGCGGTGTGGACCACGCGCGACCTCGCCAACACGCCGCCGAACCTGCTGAGCCCCGTCGACTTCGCGGACCGCGTCGTGGCCGAGGCCTCGAGCACGGGCCTGGGCGTCGTGGTGCGCGACGAGGACCGGCTGCGCCGCGAGGGCTTCGGCGGGCTCGTCGGCGTCGGCCAGGGCTCGAGCCGCCCGCCGCGCCTCGTCACCGTCGAGCACGCGCCCGAGAACGCCACGCGCCACGTCGTGCTCGTCGGCAAGGGCATCACGTTCGACTCCGGCGGCCTCTCGCTCAAGCCCGCCGCGTCGATGCAGCACATGAAGTACGACATGACCGGTGCCGCGACCGTCTACGCCGTGACGGTCGCCGCCGCCGCGCTGCAGCTGCCCATCCGCATCACGGCGCACCTGTGCCTCGCCGAGAACATGGTCTCCTCCACCTCGACCCGTCCCGACGACGTCATCACGCTGCGCGGCGGCACGACCGTCGAGGTGACGAACACGGATGCCGAGGGCCGGCTCGTGATGGCCGACGGCCTCGTGCTCGCGAGCGAGGCGCAGCCCGACGCGATCATCGACGTCGCGACGCTCACGGGCGCACAGCTCGTCGCGCTCGGCAGCCGCGTGAGCGGCGTGATGGGCAACGACGACGCGTTCGTGGAGGCCCTGCTGCGGGCGTCGCGGGAGGTCGGCGAGCAGGTGTGGCCCATGCCGATCCCCGAGGAGATGCGCGCGATGCTCGACTCGGACGTCGCCGACCTCGCGAACGCGAAGGTGGGCAACCGCGCCGGCGGCATGCTGCTGGCCGCCGCCTTCCTCGCCGAGTTCATCGGCGAGCGCGACGGGTCGCCCATCCCCTGGGCCCACATCGACATCGCCGGACCGTCGACGAACACGGGCTCCGCGTTCGGCTTCACGCCCAGCGGCGCGACCGGCGTCGCGGTGCGCGGACTGCTGCGGATGCTGTCGAAGATGTCGCGTTCGGCGGAGTGACCCCATCCGCGCAGGCGCTTCGGACTAGGCTGGCGAGGGCAGGAACTGCCGTGCACCGCTGCGTCCACCGGCGCGGCAACGAAGACTCATAAGGAGCAAGTGCGTGTCCGATCAGAGCTTTGACATCGTCGTCCTGGGTGGAGGCAGCGCGGGCTACGCGGTCGCGCTGCGCGCCGTGCAGCTCGGCAAGACCGTCGCGATCGTCGAGAAGGACAAGCTCGGCGGCACGTGCCTGCACCGCGGCTGCGTGCCGACCAAGGCGATGCTGCACTCGGCCGAGGTGGCCGACGAGGTGCGCGACGCGGGCCACGCCGGCGTCGACGCCGAGCTCAAGGGCATCGACATCGAGCGCGTGACCGCGTTCCGCGAGGGCATCGTCTCGAAGAAGTACAAGGGCCTGCAGGGCCTCCTGAAGGCCAAGGGCATCGAGGTCATCGAGGGCGAGGGCAAGCTGGCGTCCCCCACGACCGTGCAGGTCGGCGACCGCACGCTCAGTGGCAAGAACATCGTGCTGGCGACCGGCTCCTACGCGAAGACCCTGCCGGGCCTCGAGATCACGGGCAACGTGATCACGAGCGAGCAGGCGCTCAAGCTCGACTGGATCCCGCAGCGCGTCGCCATCCTCGGCGGCGGCGTCATCGGCGTCGAGTTCGCGAGCGTGTGGCGCGCCTTCGGCGCGGAGGTCACGATCATCGAGGGCCTTCCCCACCTCGTCGCGAACGAGGAGGAGTCGGTCTCGAAGCAGTTCGAGCGCGCCTACAAGAAGCGCGGCATCCAGTTCAAGCTCGGTGCGCGCTTCTCGGGCGTCACGCAGGACGACTCGGGCGTGCACGTCTCGCTCGAGACCGGCGAGACGGTCGACGCCGACCTGCTGCTGGTCGCCGTCGGCCGCGGACCGAACACCGCCGACGTCGGGTACGAAGAGGTCGGCATCGCGATGGACCGCGGCTTCGTGACCGTCGACGAGCGTCTCCAGACGAGCGTCGAGGGCGTCTATGCCGTCGGCGACATCGTTCCGGGCCTGCAGCTCGCGCACCGCGGCTACCAGCAGGGCATCTTCGTCGCCGAGGAGCTCGGCGGGCTCAGCCCGCGCCTCGTCGAGGACATCAACATCCCCAAGGTCACCTACTCCGACCCCGAGGTCGCCTCGGTCGGCTACAGCGAGGCCAAGGCGAAGGAGAAGTTCGGGGACGACAAGGTCGAGACCTACGAGTACTCGCTGGGCGGCAACGCCAAGAGCGAGATCGTCGGCACGACCGGCTCGGTCAAGGCGGTGCGCGTCAAGGACGGCCCCGTCGTCGGCGTCCACATGATCGGCCGTCGCGTGAGCGAGCTGGTCGGCGAAGCACAGCTCATCGTCAACTGGGAGGCGTACCCCGAGGACGTCTCGCAGCTCATCCACGCCCACCCGACGCAGCATGAGGCCCTCGGCGAGACGATGATGAAGCTCGCCGGCACGCCGCTGCACGCCATCTGATCGAACGCCACAGGAGACAGAACCCATGACTGACATCAAGCTCCCTGAGCTCGGCGAGAGCGTCACCGAGGGCACGATCACCCGCTGGCTGAAGGCCGTGGGCGACGAGATCGCGGTCGACGAGCCCATCGTCGAGATCTCCACCGACAAGGTCGACACCGAGGTGCCCTCGCCGGTCGCCGGCACGATCACCGAGCTGCTCGCGCAGGAGGACGACACCGTCGAGGTCGGCGCGGTCATCGCCCGCGTGGGCGACGGCGGCGACGCTCCGGCGGGCGACGCTCCCGCGCAGGAGGCGGCCCCCGCCGAGGAGGCGCCCGCCGAGGAGGCGCCCGCCGAGGAGTCCGCGTCCGAGACCGCGACGGCCGGCACGGACAGCGAGAGCGACCAGGAGGCCGACGAGGAGTCGGCCGCCGAGGCACAGGAGTCGCCGTCGAAGGAGGCAGACGAGCCCGCACAGGCCGCGGCTCCTGCTGCTGAGTCGAAGCCCGCATCGGGCGGCGGTCAGGACATCACGCTCCCCGAGCTCGGCGAGAGCGTCACCGAGGGCACGATCACCCGCTGGCTGAAGGCCGTGGGCGACGAGGTCGCGGTCGACGAGGCCATCGTCGAGATCTCCACCGACAAGGTCGACACCGAGGTGCCCTCGCCGGTCGCCGGCACGATCACCGAGCTGCTCGCGCAGGAGGACGACACCGTCGAGGTCGGCGCGGTCATCGCCCGCGTCGGCGGCGCAGGCGACGGCGCTGCGGCAGCGCCCGCTCCGGAGGCCGAGAAGACGGACGAGCCGGCGGAGGACGCCGAGGGTTCCGCGCAGGCGCAGGAGGCGGCACCCGCCCAGCAGCCGAAGCCTGCCGAGCCGTCGACCGAGCAGCCGGAGCCCGCGAAGGCGCCGGAGGCCGAGGAGCCGCAGGCGGCGGCACCCGCGGCCGAGGCTCCCAAGGCTGAGGCGCCCAAGGCAGCCGAGTCCACCGCATCCGCGCCGCCCGCCGCACCCGCTGCGCCGGCCCCGGCCGCGCCGGCACCGGCTGCCGAGAAGGCACCGACGGCTCCGGCCGCCGAGGCCGCTCCGGCCTCCGGCACGCCCTACGTCACGCCGATCGTGCGCAAGCTCGCGAACGAGCGCGGCGTCGACCTGGCGTCCGTGAAGGGCACGGGCGTCGGCGGCCGCATCCGCAAGGAGGACGTCGTCGCTGCCGCAGAGGCCGCTCCGGCCGGTGCGACGGGCGCTTCGGCACCCGCGGCCGCCCCGGCGGAGGTCGAGGTCTCGGAGCTGCGCGGCACGACGGCGAAGATGTCGCGCCTGCGCAAGATCGTCGCCAAGCGCGCGGTCGAGTCGATGCAGACGCTCGCCCAGCTCACGACGGTCGTCGAGGTCGACGTGACGAAGGTCGCGCAGCTGCGCGAGGCGAAGAAGGCCTCGTTCCAGCAGGAGACGGGCAACAAGCTCACCTTCCTGCCGTTCTTCACGCAGGCTGCGGTCGAGGCGCTCAAGTCGCACCCGCTCATCAACGCGACCGATGACGGCGAGACGATCACCTACCCGGAGACCGAGAACCTCGCGATGGCGGTCGACACCGAGCGCGGCCTGCTGACGCCGGTCATCCGCGACGCGGCGTCGAAGAGCATCAAGGAGCTCACGGCCGAGATCGCCGACCTGGCGCAGCGCACGCGCGACAACAAGCTGTCGCCGGACGAGCTCTCGGGCGGCACGTTCACGCTGACGAACACGGGCTCGCGCGGCGCGCTGTTCGACACGCCGGTCGTGTTCCAGCCGCAGCGCGCCATCCTCGGCGTCGGCACGGTCGTGAAGCGCCCGGTCGTCGTGCAGGTCGACGGGCAGGACTCGATCGCGATCCGCTCGATGGTGCTCCTCGCGCTGTCGTACGACCACCGCATCATCGACGGCGCCGACGCGGCCCGCTACCTCGGCCAGGTCAAGGCCCGGCTCGAGGGCGGCCAGTTCGAGGTCTAGTCCGACCAGGCGTCGCGCAGCGTCAAGCCGGCCTCGGTGCTCATCAGGAGCACCGAGGCCGGTTCGCGTTCGGAGACGACCCGCAGCAGCCACGCATCGCCCAGCCGCTGCACGAGCTCGAGCCTGCCGTCGTCGGGCATGCGCCACGGCGTCGCCGCCGTCAGCTGCGGGCTGTCCGGCTCGTGGAGGCTCACGAGGCACGCGGCGTCGCCCGCGTCGAGGCAGGCCTCGCGCTCGGCCAGCAGCGCCGCGGCCGCCGCGACCGGGTCGTCGGTGCTCGCCGCTCCGTCGGCGCCGGCGGTCCCGTCGGCTGCGGCCGCTTCGGTGGGCTGCGGCGCGGCCGATGCGGGCGCCGATGCCGATGCCGTCGGCTCGGCTCCCGCCGAAGTCGTCGCGGGCTCGGACGACGAGGCCCGCGGCGTCGGCCCCGGCAGCGCGCCGGACGCTCCCGCGCCGGCCGAGCCCGCGGGCCACAGCAGCGCCGCGGTCACGACGAGCGCCGCGGCGCCCGCGCCAGCGGCAGCCCAGAACCTCGGCCGCACGCTCGCGGCCGCCGCGCGGAGGCGCTGCGCGAGCGGCCCGCCGCCCGCGACGAGTCGCTCGGCCAGCAGCGCGGCCCCGGCCCAGATCGCCTCGACGCCGAACGCGCGCTCGCTCGGGCGCATCCGCTCGCGCGCGACCGGAGCGGACGCGGCCGCCGCCTCGAGCTCGAGCGGCAGCGCGGGCCACGCCGCGAGCAGCGCGTCGCCGGCCGCGGCGAGATCGCGCCGCTCGAGCGCGAGCTCGACCGCCTCGGGCAGCGCAGCGCCGCCGGCCTCGAGCACCGCGACCGCGAGGTCGCGCCAGCTCGTCGCATCGGCGGCCACGCCGGCGCTCGCCTCCCGCCACGCCTGCGTGGCACGACTCGTCTCGATGCGCGCGCCCTCGCCGACGAGCATCGGCGCGCCGTCGCCGTCGAGCCGCACGTCGCGGGCGACGATGCCGTCTGCGCTCGCACCGACGCCGTGCAGGGCAGCGAGTGCCGCCGCCACCGGCGCGAGCGCGGTGACGGCCTCGCCCGGTGCAGGCGCCTGGCGCTGCACGAGCCAGGCGGCCAGATCGTGGGGCAGGAGCGGGCGCACGAGCACCGGCCCGCCATCGGTCGCCACGTCGAGCAGCGGCACGAGATGCGGATGGTCGGCCGCCAGCAGCGCCTCGGCCTCGCGCGCGAGCCCCGCCTCCTCCCCTGCCAGGCTGCGGTGCACCTCGACGCCCGAGCCCGACGCATCCGCCGCCACCCAGACCTCGCGCCCGGCATCCCGCCGCAGTGCCCGCAGCAGCGGGTAGCCCGCGATCGTCGCGTCGTCGTCGTCCACGTCGGCGACCATGCCAGGCGGCTCGCGCTCCCCGCGCCCTCCGGCGACACGGCTGTGGAGAGCGGGCGCGCGGCGCCCCGGTATCCTGGTGGACATGGCACGCGACAGCGAGAAGGAGCCCGGCAGGCTCAAGACGATGTGGTCCATCTTCGAGATGACCCGCAAGAACGACAAGGCCGCGCTTCCGCTGATGCTGCTGGCCTTCTTCGGCCCGATCATCATCGTCACGGTGCTCGCGATCGTCTTCCGCCAGGACACGCTGTTCCTGGTGCTGTGGATCATCTCCGGCGTGCTCATCGGCCTGATGCTGATGATGATGACGCTCACGTGGCGCGCCGAGAAGATCGCGTTCGCGCAGATCGAGGGGCGCCCCGGCGCGGTCGGCGCCGTGCTGAAGAACGGCCTGCGCGGCAACTGGACCTCGAGCGAGATGCCCGTCGGCGTCAACCCCCGCACGCAGGACGCCGTCTACCGCGCGGTCGGCAAGCCCGGCGTCGTGCTGATCGCCGAGGGGCCGAAGGAGCGCGTCGCGCGCCTGCTCGCCGACGAGCAGCGCAAGGTGAAGCGCATCGTGCCGAACGTGCCGATCCACGTGCTCGAGATCGGGCCGAACTCCGACCTGCAGCTGCGCAAGCTGACGAAGTCGATGCGGCGCCTCAAGAAGCAGCTCACGCGCGCGGAGGTCATGGCGGTGGCCAACCGGCTCACGTCCCTCGGCCAGGCCAACCTGCCGATCCCGAAGGGCATCGACCCGCGCCGCGTGCGGCCGGGACGCCCGCGCTGACGTAACACCGCCGAAACATCGGCGTCACCGACGAGCAACGGCTCCCGCGTAGCGTCGAAGGAACGGCACCCGCCCATCCCCGAAGCACCAAGTCAGGAGCACCATGTTCAAGGATTCCTCCGAGGTCCTCGCCTACATCAAGGACGAGGGGGTGCTCTTCCTCGACATCCGCTTCACCGACCTCCCGGGCGTGCAGCAGCACTTCAACATCCCGGCATCGACGGTGGACGAGGAGTTCTTCAGCGTCGGGCAGCTCTTCGACGGCTCGTCGATCCGCGGCTTCGCGAGCATCCACGAGTCCGACATGCAGCTCATCCCGGACGTCACGACCGCGTACATCGACCCGTTCCGCGACGCGAAGACGCTCGTGATGATCTTCGACATCTACAACCCGCGCACGGGCGAGATCTACCACCGCGACCCGCGGCAGGTGGCGCACAAGGCCGAGCAGTACCTCGCCTCCACCGGCATCGCCGACACCGCATTCTTCGCGCCCGAGGCGGAGTTCTACATCTTCGACGACATCCGCTACGACGTGCAGCCGCAGGGCTCCTTCTACGCGATCGACTCCGAGGAGGCCGCCTGGAACTCGGGCCGCGTCGAGGAGGGCGGCAACCTCGGCAACAAGACCCCCTTCAAGGGCGGCTACTTCCCCGTCTCCCCCGTCGACAAGCAGGCCGACCTGCGCGACGACATCGTGCTGAAGCTCGAGGCGATCGGCCTGCAGGTCGAGCGCAGCCACCACGAGGTGGGCACGGCGGGCCAGGCCGAGATCAACTACCGCTTCAACACGATGGTGAAGTCGGCGGATGAGATCCTCGCCTTCAAGTACATCGTCAAGAACACGGCCGAGCAGTGGGGCCAGACGGCCACCTTCATGCCGAAGCCGCTCTACGGCGACAACGGCTCGGGCATGCACACGCACCAGTCGCTGTGGCTCGAGGGCAAGCCGCTCTTCTTCGACGAGAACGGCTACGGCAACCTCTCCGACCTGGCCCGCTGGTACATCGGCGGCCTGCTCGCGCACGCGCCCGCGGTGCTCGCGTTCACGAACCCTTCGATCAACTCCTACCGCCGGCTCGTGAAGGGCTACGAGGCCCCGATCAACCTCGTGTACTCGGCCGGCAACCGCTCGGCGGCCATCCGCATCCCCATCACGGGTTCGAACCCGAAGGCCAAGCGCATCGAGTTCCGCGCGCCCGACGCGGCCGCGAACCCGTACCTCGCGTTCGCCGCTCAGATGATGGCGGGCCTCGACGGCATCAAGAACCGCATCGAGCCGATGGACCCGATCGACAAGGACCTCTACGAGCTGCCGCCCGAGGAGGCCAAGGACATCCCGCAGGTGCCGGGCACGCTCGAGGAGGCGCTCGTCGCGCTCGAGAACGACCACGACTTCCTGCTCGAGGGCAACGTGTTCACGAAGGACCTCATCGACACCTGGATCTCGTACAAGCGCGAGCACGAGATCAAGCCGATGTCGCTGCGCCCGCACCCGTACGAGTTCGAGCTCTACTACGGCGTGTAGCGAAGCTCCTGGGCTGCAGCGCGCAGCCCGCACAGAGTCCGCACGAGAGTCCGCCCGGGCCGCCAGCGCAGCAGCGATGGCCGCTCGGGCGGACTC
>DASSWM010000119.1:0-3557 GCA_035704865.1 Agrococcus sp. | reverse complement strand
TGTCGGAGATGCTCTCACCTTTGCGTGCAGGATTGCGACATGATGTCCGCATGACTGAACGCAGTGCCGCAGGCCCGTCGGTGACGGTGCGGCACGAGCCGGTGCAGGCGCGCGCCGCGCATCGCATCGAGGCGCTGCTGGATGCCGCCGCCGCGGTCGTGGTCGAGCACGGCATCGAGCACCTCACGACCGCGCTCGTCGCCGAGCGCGCCGGGGCGTCGATCGGCACGGTCTACCGCTACTTCCCCGACCGCGTCGCGGTGCTCGTGGCGCTCGCGGAGCGCAACCTCGAGCGGCTGCGGCTCGCGATCGAGCGCGTCATGGCGCTCGAGCACGAGACCTGGCCGGACGCCATGGAGGCGCTCGTGGGCGCGATGGTCGAGACGTTCCGCGAGGTGCCGTCGTTCCGCGCGCTGCGCACGGGCGAGGGCCTCGACCTCGGCCCGCAGAACCGCGACCCGGTGGCGCCGCTGTTCGTCGCCGACGTCGCCGACTACCTGCACGAGCGCTGGGGCATCGACGTCGACGACGGCAAGCGGGAGCGCATCGAGCTCGCGATCGGCGGCCTCGACGCGCTCGTGACCTACGCCTTCATGCACGACGCCGACGGCGACCCGCGGTACCTCGCGATGGGCCTGGAGGTCGCGCGCGAGCAGCTCGCCCCGGTGTTCCCGGCGGCGACGGCGGCCTGATCGGCACCTGCCGCCTGCGCGGCCTCGGCCGCCCCGGACCGCGCGGGCCTCGCCGAGCCCGCGAAGGCTGAGCCTCAGCCGTCCTCGTGCGGCTCGTCGCGCATGTGGCGGGCCTCCGAGCGGGCGATGAGGCGCTTCACGAGCCACACGAGCAGGATGAAGACACCGATGACGGCGACGACGATGTAGCCGGCGCCGTGCAGGCGGTCGGCGAGCTCACGATAGGTGCCGCCCGCGAGCCAGCCGGCGCTCGCGTACAGCGACGCCCACACGATGCACGCGGGCAGCGTCCACTGCAGGAAGCGCCGATACGGCATGCCGGCGCCGCCCGCGATGAGCGGCACGAGCGAGTGCGCCACCGGCAGGAACCGCGACAGGAAGATCGCCGGCCCGCCGCGGCGCGAGAGGTAGCGCTCGGTGCGCCGCCACTGCGCCGACGCGCGCGGCCAGCGACGAGCGAGCCAGCGGTCGATCGCCGGCCCGATCCAGCGGCCGATCGCGAAGCCGATCGTCTCGCCGCACAGCGCGCCGATCACGACCGCCGCGATGAGCCCGAGCCACCACGGCCACGCCTCGACCGCGAGCGCGGCGACGATGACGATCGTGTCGCCCGGCACGACGAGCCCGAGCAGCACGCTCGTCTCGAGCAGCATCGCGAGGCCCGCGAGCAGCGTGCGCAGGATCGGATCGATCGTGCCGACGGCCTCGAGGAAGTCGCCGATCGCCTCGTCGATCACCGCCGACTCGCGGCCGGGACGGTGCGCAGGCCGTCGAGCCTGGCCTGCCAGGCGCCGGCGTGCACGGCCGGCGCGACGCGCGGGCCGTCGATCCACGCCGAGACGGCCCGGATGCCGCGCAGCGCGTTCGCGAGCCACACCTCGCAGCCCTCGAGGTCGTCGGGCGCAGCGCGCTCCTGGCGCAGCTCGACGCCGTCGATGCGCGCGAGCTCGGCGATCACCGCGGCGGTCACGGACGGCAGCCGGGGGATCGCGGCAGCCGGCACGCACAGCGCGTCGCCGCGCCACCACAGCAGCGCCGACCAGGTGCTCTCGGCCAGCAGCCCGTCGACCGTGATGACGGGCTCGACGGCTGCGCCCACGCGCGCCCCCTCCTCCTCCTGCAGCTCGCCGAGCGCCGCCAGGTCGGGCCCCTTGCGCTGCGGCAGCGTGCGCGGATCGCGGCTCGCGGTGACGACCTCCACATGCATGCTCGGCTCCGGCGCGGGGCGCACGCGCAGCCGGATGCCCTCGGGCGTCAGGTCGAGCCGCGGCGACCAGCGCCCCTCGTGCGGCACCTCGCCCGTGGCGTGCCTGGCCGCAGTGAGCGCGTCGAGACGGTCGCCGCCCGCGTCTGCCACGGCATCCGCGAACCGCAGGCGGTGCCGGTCGAGCGCGAGCACCGCGCCGTCGTCGACGAGCCACGAGTCAGCGGCGAGCGTGCGCGACACGGGCGCGTCGACGCGCTCGAACGCCATGCCCGTCCAGGCGCGCACGGCGTCGGTCCCGCTCATAGGATCGACCCTATGCCCGCGACCTCTGCGCCGCTCCTGCCGCATCTCGGCGCACGCTGGGCGCACCCGGTCGCGACGAGCGCCGAGGCCGCGTTCGCGGCGCTCGAGGCGGTGAGCGACGATGTCGTCTGGCTCGATTCGTCCTCGGCCGGCGCGCACCTGATCGGCACGGGCGCGCACGCGCTGATCGTGCGCGACGGCGCCGCGACGCTCGACGGCGAGCCCGTGCCCGGCGATGCGCTGGCGGCGCTCGAGGCGGCGCGCGCGGCGCTGCCGGGGCCGTGGGTCGGCTGGCTCGGCTACGAGTCGGGCGTGCGGATGCTCGGGCTCGACCCGGGCGCGCACGACGGGGGAGCGGGGCGGTTCCCCGAGGCCGCGTGGCTGCTGCTCGATCGCTGGGTGGTCGTCGAGGGCGGCGAGGCGCAGCTGCAGTCGCGCGACGGTCTGCCGTGGCAGCTCGCGCCCGCGGCGCAGCGGCTGCCGCCCATCGGCGCCGTCGATCCGGCGCTGCTGCGCTGGCGCGACGACGACCCGGCGTACGCCGAGAAGGTCGAGCGCTGCCGCGCGCACATCCGCGAGGGCGACTCCTACGTGCTGTGCCTCACGACCGCGATCGAGGCGCCGCCGATCGACCCGATCGCTACCCACGCGCGGCTGCGCTCGGCGAGCCCGGTGCACCACGGCGGGCTGCTGCGCATCGCGGGCGTCACGGTCTCGAGCGCGAGCCCCGAGACGTTCCTGCGCGTGGAGGACGGCATCGCGACCACGCGGCCCATCAAGGGCACGCGACGCCGCGGCGCGGACGACGACGCAGCGCTCGCGCTCGAGCTGTTCCAGAGCGAGAAGGAGCGCGCCGAGAACGTCATGATCGTCGACCTGTGCCGCAACGACCTGCAGCGCGTGTGTGGGCCCGGCACGGTCGAGGTGACGAGCCTGCTGAGCGTCGAGACGTACCCGACGGTGCACCAGCTGGTCTCGACGGTGCGCGGCCGGCTGCTGCCGGGCCTCGGCCCGCTCGACGCCGTGCGCGCGCTGTTCCCGGCGGGCTCGATGACGGGTGCGCCCAAGCGCCGCACGATCGAGCTGCTCGCGGCGCTCGAGGGCGCGCCGCGCGGCGTGTACTCGGGCTGCTTCGGGCTCGTCGCGGGGGAGCGCTGCCAGCTCGCGATGGTGATCCGCAGCGTCGTCGCCGACGACGACGGCGCGCACATCGGCGTCGGCGGCGGGGTCACGGCGCTCTCGGAGGCGGCCTTCGAGGTCGAGGAGCTGCACGTCAAGGCCGCGGCGCTGCTCTCCTCGCTCGTGCCGCGCTGACCCTGCCGCGCACGGCGAGCGACCGGCCGGACGGACGGGGC
>DASSWM010000118.1:0-6687 GCA_035704865.1 Agrococcus sp. | reverse complement strand
GAGGGCGAGGTCACCGACCTCGTCAACCACGCGCAGGCCGAGATCTACGCGGTGATGGGCGAGGACCAGTCCGAGGACTACGTGCCGCTCAGCATCGCGGTCGAGATGGCGATCGAGGAGATCGAGGCCGCGAAGGGCCTCGACGGCGTCATGACCGGTGTGCCGACGGGCTTCCGCGAGCTCGACGAGCTCACGAACGGTCTGCACCCCGGCCAGCTGATCGTCATCGCCGCCCGACCGGGCCTCGGCAAGTCGACGCTCGCGATGGACCTCGTGCGCTCCGCCTCGATCAAGAACGACATGCCGTCGGCCTTCTTCTCGCTCGAGATGGGCCGCACCGAGATCGCGATGAAGCTGCTCTCGGCCGAGTCGAGCATCCTGCTGCAGAAGCTGCGCAAGGGCGCGATCGAGGGGCGGGACTGGACGACGCTCGCGCAGGTGCGCGGCCGCATCAACGACGCGCCCCTCTACATCGACGACAGCCCGAACCTGACGCTCGTCGAGATCCGCGCCAAGTGCCGCAGGCTCAAGCAGCAGGCGGGTCTGAAGATGGTGGTCGTCGACTACCTGCAGCTCATGACGAGCGGCAAGAAGGTCGAGTCGCGCCAGCAGGAGGTCTCGGAGTTCTCCCGCTCGCTCAAGCTGCTCGCCAAGGAGCTGCAGGTGCCGGTGATCGCGCTCTCGCAGCTGAACCGAGGCCCCGAGCAGCGCGGCGACAAGAAGCCCGCCATCAGCGACCTGCGCGAGTCGGGCTCGATCGAGCAGGACGCCGACATCGTCATGCTGCTGCATCGCGAGGACGCGTACGACCGCGACATCCGCCCCGGCGAGGCCGACATCATCGTCGCGAAGCACCGCGGCGGCCCGACGAAGACGATCCCGGTCGCCTTCCACGGCCACCTCGCGCGCTTCGCCGACATCGCGCCCGGCATGGGTCCGGGCGACGGCGGCGGCATGCCCGGCGCGCCCGCGATGCCCCCGGGCGGCACGCCCTTCGGCGGCGTCCCCTACGGAGCGCCGCCGCCCGTCGAGGGCTGAGCACGACGGTGCCCCCGGCCCAAGGACCGGGGGCACCGTGAGGCAGTGATCAGCCCTGCTGGCCGATGGCGAAGTCGACGCGGCCGTCGGGCTGCGCGGATGCGTCGAGCACCTTGTCGTCGAGCGCGACCGCGGCCTGCGGGTCGAGGAAGACCTTCGCGCCGGACGACTCGACCACCTGGTCGTCGGCCTCCGGCTGGTTGGCGACGGCGACGTTGAGGCCGGCGCCCTCGAGGTCCTGGGAGATGCGGATGCCACCGGTCTGCGGCGCCTGCGCGCCGTCGACGATCCCGGTGATCACGTTCTGGGCGTTCTCGGTGAGGGTGAGCATGGCGCTCCTTCCGTTGGCGAGCCAGCCACGATGCCGTCCCTGCTCGTCGGCCGCAAGCCGCGACAGGGGTCCGGGCGTGTCGGATCCGGCCGGGAGGGTGCAGACTCGGTCACCGTGAGCAAGACGACGGCGAAGCGGCGAGGGCTCGGTGCGAGCTTCTGGCGGCTGTTCGCATCCTCCACCGGCTCCAACCTCTCGGACGGCATCCTGCAGGCGGTGCTGCCGCTCATCGCGGCGAGCCTGACGCGCGATCCGCTGCTCGTCTCGCTCGTCGCATCCCTCGCGTTCCTCCCGTGGCTGCTGTTCGCCATCCCCGCCGGCGCGCTCGTCGACCGCATCGATCGGCGCAGGGCCATGCAGCTCGCCAACCTCTCGCGCGCGGCGCTGCTGGTGCTGCTCGCGATCGCGGTCGGCACGGGCGGCGGCAGCATCGTCGTGCTCTACGTGGCCGCGTTCCTGCTCGGCGTCGCCGAGACGGTCTACGACAACGCGGCGCGCGCGATGCTGCCGCGCGTCGTGCGCCGCGATCAGCTCGAGCGCGGCAACGCGCTGCTCGCCACGACCGAGAGCGTGTGCAACCTCTTCGTCGGCGCCCCGCTGGGAGCGCTGCTGTTCGCGCTCTGGGCGGTGCTGCCGCTGGGCGGCTCGGTGCTGCTGTACGTGCTCGCGGCCGTCCTGATCGTGACGGTGCGCGGCAGCTTCGCGCCCGCCCCCAAGGAGGTCCACGAGCGCACCACGATGCGCGCCGACATCCGCGAGGGCATCGGCTGGCTCATGCGTCACCCGATCCTGCGGCAGCTCGTGTGGGTGTCGGGCGTGGGCGCGCTCGGCAACTCGGTCGCCAACGGCATCGCGGTGCTGTTCGCGCTCGAGGTGCTCGGCATCGGCGAGGCCGGCTTCGGGCTGCTGCTCGCCGCCGTCGGCGTCGGCGCGGTGCTGGGCTCCATCGTCTCGCCGCTGCTGACCCGCCTGCTCGGCCGCACGGCCGCGATGGGCCTGGCCGCCACCGTCGGCGGCGCCACGCTCATCGCCATCGGCCTGTGGCCGACGCTCGTCGTCACGCTCGTCGCCTGGCCGCTCGGCGCGCTCGCGATCAGCGCGTTCAACGTGCAGATCATGTCGGTGCGGCAGGTGCTCATCCCGGATGCGCTGTTCGGCCGCGTGCAGGGCGCCTACCGGACGGTGCTGTGGGGCAGCATCCCGATCGGCACGGTCGCGGGCGGCGCGATCGCCTCGCTCACCGACCTGCCGACGGCGATGATCGTCGGCGGCGCGCTCGGCACCGTCTCCGGCGTGGCGGTCTGGTGGGTGCTGGCGACCTACCGCGACCGCATCGCGCAGGCGTTCCTGGAGGAGGAGCAGTAGGCCCGCGCCTGCCAGACTGAGCGCATGCCCACTGACATCGAGGCGCGCGTCGCCGTCTACATCGACTTCGACAACATCCTCATCTCCCGCTACGACCAGCTGCACGGTCGCGGCGCCTTCCACAGCGACAAGGTGCGCACGCTGCCCGCCGACGGACGCGAGTCGAAGGCGCGCACGCGCTTCGCGCAGGCGACCGTCGACCTCGGCGCCATCATCGACTACGCCTCGAGCTTCGGCTCGATCGTGCTCAGCCGCGCCTATGCCGACTGGTCGGTGCCGGCGCACGCCGCCTACCGCGACCAGCTGCTCGCCCGCGCGGTCGACCTCGTGCAGCTGTTCCCCACCACCCGCGCGCTCAAGAACGGCGCCGACATCCGCCTCGCGGTCGACGTGGTCGAGGACCTCTTCCGCCTCGACGACATCACGCACGTCGTGATCGTCGCGGGCGACAGCGACTACATCGCGCTCGCCCAGCGCGCCAAGCGGCTCGGCAGCTACGTCGTCGGCATCGGCGTCGCCGGCAGCACCTCGAAGTCGCTCGCGGCCGCGTGCGACGAGTTCGCCGACTACGACGCGCTGCCGGGCGTCGAGGCGGTGCAGATCGACGAGCCCGAGCCCGACGCTCCCGAGCCGACGAAGGCCGAGGCGAAGCAGATCGAGGCAGAGGCCGAGGCGGAGGCCGCCAAGCAGCCCGCCCGCCGGCGCCGCCGCGCGACGAGCGAGTCGGTCGCCGCCCAGCAGGACGAGGTCGCGATGACGGCCGACCAGCGCGGCGACGCCGCGACGGGCCTGCTCGAGCGCGCGCTGCGCATCCTGCACCAGAAGACCGACGACGAGTGGCTGCACGCCAACGTCGTCAAGGAGCAGATGAAGCGCATGGATCCGGTCTTCAACGAGAAGTCCATCGGCCACAAGTCGTTCTCCGACTTCGTGACCGCGCGCGAGTCGCTCGTCGACCTGCGCGAGGAGGGCCAGGCGCGCCTCCTGCGGCTCAAGGACGCGTAGCCGCAGTCGGGCGGCGATCCCGCGGCCCGGCGGTCCGGCGGCTCGGCCCCCGGCCGCGCGGGCGGTGGCTGCGGGTCGGCCCGCTCACCCGCGTGTGGGTGCGCGGGTGCACACTGGTGCCATGCCGGAGCTGCCGGAGGTCGAGGCGCTCGCGGCCGACCTGGGCGAGCGCCTGATCGGCCGCACGGTCCGCCGTGTCGACGTCACCGAGATCGCCGCGCTCAAGACCTTCGACCCATCCGTCGACGCCCTGCGCGGCACGACCTTCACCGGCGCCGGCCGGCGCGGCAAGCACCTCGTGCTGTCGGTCGACAGCGGCCTGCACCTCGTGCTGCACCTCGCTCGCTCCGGATGGGTGCGGTGGCGGGAGGCGTCGCCGCGCCCGACGGCGGGCCGGGGCAGGGGACCGCTCGCCGCGCGGGTCGTGCTCGAGCCGCTCGCGGCGGCCGGCGACGAGCAGGCCGACCCGGCCACTGGCGCAGGTGCCGCGCAGCGCGGTGCCGCGGCGCTCGGCGGCGACGGCTTCGACGTCACCGAGCAGGCGACGCACAAGCGGCTCGCGATCCACGTGGTGCAGCATCCCGACCAGGTGCTCTCGATCGCGACCCTCGGGCCCGAGCCGCTCGACGCATCCTTCACCGAGGAGCGCTTCGCGGGCATTCTCGCCCACGCGGGGCGGGCGCAGATCAAGGGCGTGCTGCGCGATCAGCGGCGCATCGCCGGCATCGGCAACGCGTACTCCGACGAGATCCTGCACGCCGCGCGGATGTCGCCGTTCCACCCCGCATCGATGCCGCCCGACGACGTCCACCGGCTCTACGAGGCGCTGCGGCAGGTGCTCGGCGAGGCGGTCGAGCGCGCGATGGGCGTCTCGGCGTCGTCGCTCAAGGCCGAGAAGCGGCAGGGCATGCGCGTGCACGGCCGCAAGGGCGAGGCGTGCCCGGTGTGCGGCGACCGCGTGCGGCAGGTGATCTACGCCGACTCGACCTTCGAGTACTGCGCGACGTGCCAGACGGGCGGCAAGCCGCTCGCCGATCGCGTGCTCTCGCGCATGGGCGTGCGGCGGTAGCGGCTAGCGCAGCTCGCCCAGCACCTCGTTGAGGGCCTCGGTCGACGACGGATGCGTCCAGATGCCGTCGCGGAGCTCGGTGGCCGTGACGCCGGCGCGCATCGCGAGGGCGACGAGGTTGATGACCTCCTGCGCGTCGACGCTGTGGAGGGCAGCGCCGAGCACGAGGTCGGTGCCGGCGTCGACGACGAGCTTGACGATGCCGTGCGTCTCCTGCACGGCCTTCGGGCGCGGCATCGCGGCGATCTTCGCGACCGGCTTCGCGCCGACGAGCACGTCGTAGCCCTGCTCGCGCGCCTGCCGCTCGGTGAGCCCGACCCTCCCCAGCGGCGGCGTCGTGAAGATCGTCGTCGGCACGGCGACGCGGTCCGCGCGGCTGCGGGAGCCGTCGCCCGCGAGCTGCGCCTTGACGATGCGGAAGTCGTCGAGCGAGATGGGCGTGAGCTGCTGGCCGCCGTTGACGTCGCCGACGGCCCACACGCGGTCGGCGCTCGTGCGCAGCAGGTCGTCGACGACCACGAAGCCGCGCTCGTCGGCCTCGACGCCCGCCGCGGCGAGCTCGAGGTGCGCCGTGACGGGGGAGCGACCGGTCGCGAGCAGCAGCGCGTCGGCTTCGACGGCGCCGGCGGTCGTGACCACGGTCGCGCGCTCGCCGTCGTCGTCGATGCGCTCCGTCTCCGCGCGAGCGAGGATGCGCACGCCCGCGTCGGCGAGGGCCTCCTCCATCGACGCGCGCAGGTCGTCGTCGGCATCGGGCAGGATGCCGGTGCCGCGCGAGACGATCGTCACCGCGCTGCCGAAGCGCGCGAACATGCTCGCGAACTCGAGCGCGATGGTGCCGGCGCCGACGATCGCGAGCCTGGCAGGCACGCCTTCGAGGTGCTGGATGCCGGTCGAGTCGTGCACGCGCGGACCGTCCTGGCCCTCGATGCCCGGCAGCCGGGGCTCGGTGCCGGTGTTGAGCACGACGTGGTCGGCGACGATCTCGAGCTGCTCGTCGCCGCCCGTGACGCGCAGCGTGCGCTCACCCGTGAAGGCGGCCTCGCCGCGCACGAGCGTGACGGCGTCGACGGTCGCGAGCAGCTGCCGGTTCGCCTCGCGCAGCCGCTCGACGATGCCGTCGCGAGCCTCGATCGCCTGCGCGAGGAAGCGCTCGGGGTCGTCCTCCGGCCTGCGCTGCTCGGCCTGGTGCACGAGCGCCTTCGTCGGCACGCACGCCACGTTGATGCACGTGCCGCCGACCATGGCGTCGTCGCGCTCGACGAGCACGACGCTGCGGCCTGCGCTGCCGAGCGCGCGGGCGAGCGTCTTGCCGCCCTTGCCCCAGCCGACGACGAGCACGTCGGCGGCGAGGCGCGCGGTCATCAGCGGGTCCGCTCCGGGATGCCGCCCGTCGCGACGGTCCACGGCTGCACCGTGAGCACCTCGACGCCGGGCGCCGAGTAGTACGGGTCGTCCTCGAGCGCAGCCTCGACGACGGCCATGTCGTCTGTCGAGAACAGCAGCAGCGCGCCGGTCTGGTCCTCGAACGGCCCGCCGGCGAGAAGCACGCCCTGCTCGTGCAGCTGCGCGGCGCGCTCGCGGTGGCCGGGCCGCAGCTCGAGGCGGGCGGGGTCGTCGGAGAAGGCGAGGATGACAGCGATCATGCCCTCAGCCTAGGCACTGCGGGGTGCGGCGGTCCGCCCGGCGGGTGCGGCGCCCTCCGCCGCCCCGCGACGTCGCGAGCGGAGGCGCACCCGTGACCACGACGAGAAGGGCGGATGCGCTGCCTGACGTGGCCGCGCATCCGCCCTTCGAGCGTCACCAGGCTCAGGCGGCGACGAGCTCCGCCGCGGCGGCGCTCACGACCGCAGCAGCGCTCTCGCGCAGCGCCGCGCCG
>DASSWM010000117.1:0-7395 GCA_035704865.1 Agrococcus sp. | reverse complement strand
GGGCACCGCGTCCGGAACCTCGGATGCACCGACCACGTCGGGTGCTGACGGTGCGGTGTCGGGTACGCAGGCGGTCGCTGACGTCGTGGCTCCGGTCACGGCGGGCGGCAACGCGGTCGGCGTACTCGGTGACGCCTCGAGCGAGGGCTCGATGACGGAGTCGGATGCGGCGGCGGGTTCGTCGTCGGATGCTGCGTCGACGTCGGGTGCTGACGGTGCGGTGTCGGGTACGCAGGCGGTTGCTGACGTCGTGGCTCCGGTCACGGCGGGCGGCAACGCGGTCGGCGTACTTGGCGATGCGTCGAGCGAGAGCTCGATGACCGACTCGGGCACCGCATCCGGAAGCTCGGACGCGCCGACCACGTCGGGCGCTGACGGCCTGGCCTCGGGTACGCAGGCGGACGCGGATGCAGTCGCACCGGTGACGGTCGGCGGCAACGCGGTCGGTGTGCTGGGCGACGCGTGGAGCGAGGGCTCGATGACCCAGTCGGGCATGGCATCCGGATCGTCGGATGCACCGACGACGTCGGGTGCTGACGGCGTGCTCTCGGGCACGCAGCCGGTGATCGACCTGTTCGCTCCGGTGACGATCGGTGGCAACGCCATCGGCGTCATCGGCGATGCCGAGACGAAGCAATCCACCACGGGTACGACCAACCCGAGCACGCCTGGAGAGCCCGGTACGCCGAGTGAGCCTGGCACGCCGGGTGAGCCTGGCACGTCGGGTGAGCCTGGCGACCCCGGCACCCCCGGTGAGCCTGGCTACCCGGGTGAGCCTGGTGGGCCCGGCACGCCTGGTGAGCCCGGCGACGGCTCGGGCGACACGCCTGGCGGCGAGGTCGGGGACGTGACGGGCGAGGACCGCGGCGACGAGGTCGGCGATGCGCACGGCGAGGCGGGTGACGCGCAGGGCGACAGCCGTGCGGTGCTGCCGGTCTCGGCCGACAGCGGCGCCGGCGCGGCGACCCTGCCGCAGACCGGTGCTGAGCGCGGCGACGTGCTGCTGCCCGGCCTCGCGCTCCTGGCGCTCGGCATGCTCCTGGTGATCGGTGCTCGCCGCGTGCAGATGATGCGGTGAGGGAGGCGCAGCGCGAGGCGCGTCACGGCGCCTCGCGCTCTGCCGCGCCCGCTTCGCGCTGGTGCGGCCGCCCGGCGGCCGGCACCCACTGCAGTCGCAACCGGACCCGAGCGGGACGCGACGGATCCGACTGACGCGACACACCGCATCCACTTGCATCGTTCGAACGTGTGTTCGATCATGGATGGGTGACAAGCGAGACGATCGAGAGCGTGCCGGCCGCTGCTGGCGCGCCGCAGGCGAGGCGCCTGGGAACGGGCCGCATCGGCGTGCTGCGCGTGCCCGACTGGCCGGTCGTCGTCGCGCGTCAGACCGGCGCGCTGCCCGCTGGCGGTGAGCACGGCGCACCCGGCGCGATCGTGCACGCGCTGCGCGTCGTCGCATGCGACGAGGGGGCTCGGGCCGACGGCGTGCGCGTCGGCATGCGGGTGCGCGATGCGCAGTCGGCGTCGCCCATGCTCGCGCTGGCTCCTGCCGACCCGGTGGGGGAGGCGCTCGCGTTCGAGCGGGTCGTGCGCACGGTGCTCGCGGTCGGGCCGGCGGCGCAGCCCATCGGCGACGGTGCCCTGAGGTTCCGGAGGCGCGGGGCCAGCAGGTTCTACGGCTCCGAGTCGCGCGCGATCGAGGCGGTGCGCGGTGCGCTCGCACCGCTCGGGCTCGCGGCCGCGTTCGCCGTCGCCGACGATCGCTTCACCGCAGAGCTGGCCGTCGCGCTCGGCGGGGGCGGCGGCGCCAGGGGAGCCATGAGCGCCGATGGAGGAGGCGGCGCCGCCGGCATCGCCGGCCCCGCGACGATCGTGCCCGCCGGTCGCAGCCGCGAGTTCCTCGCCCCGCTGCCGGTCGGCGTGCTGGGCGACGACGAGCTGCCGAGCATGCTGCACCGCCTCGGCGTGCACACGCTCGGCGGCTTCGCGCAGCTGCCCGACGACAGCATCCGCGACCGCTTCGGCGCCGCGGGGCTCGTCGCGCTCGCGCGCGCCCGCGGCCTCGACGACCGCCGCGTCGACGACGCCGGGCTGGGGGAGGAGCGCGCGCTGCGGCTCGTGTTCGAGCCCGGCATCGAGGGAGTGGCCGAGCTGGCGCTCGCGGTGCGCGAGCCCGTGGACCGCTTCGTGCGGCAGCTCGCCGAGCAGCGGCTCGTCTGCAGCGAGATCCGCATCATGCTGCGCGGCGAGGAGGGCCGCGTGAGCGAGCGGCTCTGGCGCCAGCCCGGCTTCCTGCGCGCGAGCGACATCGTCGACCGGATGCGCTGGCAGCTGACCGAGCGGTCGCTCGGGTCCGCGCTCGTCGAGGTGCAGGCGCTGCCGGAGCGGCTCGACGCCGACACCGAGCACATGCCGGGCCTGTGGGGCGGCGGCGGCATCGACGATCGCACGAAGCACGCGCTCGAGCGGCTGCAGAGCATGCTCGGCCGCGAGGCGGTGCTCACCGCGGCCACCGGCGGCGGCAGGCTGCTGGCGGAGCGCGGCGTGCTCACGCCCTGGGGCGACGCCGCGCCGCTGCAGCCCGCCGGCCCGTGGCCGGGCGCACTGCCCGCCCCGCGGCCGACGGTCGTGTTCCGGCCGCCGCTGCCGGTGCTGCTCACCGACGCCGCGGGCGCCCCCGTCGACCCGGGCGCGCTCGACGTGCGCGACGCATCCCCCGCCGTCTTCTCGCCGCCCGCGGCCGCTCGCCGGCGGGTGGTGGCCTGGGCGGGGCCATGGCCGATCCGGCGGCGCGAGCTCGGCGACACGGTGCACCGCGTGCAGCTGCTCGACGGCGAGGGCGAGGCGTGGGTGCTGCTGCACGCCGACGGCGCCTGGCTCGCGGAGGGCCGCTATGCGTAGCGCCGGGCTCGGGAGCGCCGGCCTTGGTAGCGCCGGGCTCGGGAGCGCCGGCCTCGGTAGCGCCGGGCTCGGTTCTTCAACCGAGAGAGACGGTCTATGACCGAATGATCCGGCCGAACCCTCGGAGAACCGGTTGAAGAACCGGGGCAGTTGCAAGTGAGACGAAGAGCGAGAGAGGGGAGGAGGTGAGCGATGGCCGGCTGGAACAACCCGTCGATGCCCTGGCGCGAGCTCGAGGGCATCCTCAGCGACCGCGACGTCGGCGCCGGCAAGGCCGCCGGCGCGGACGAGCTCGACGACGCCCGCCGCGCCCGCATCCGAGTGCCGGCGCCGGGCACCGCGACCCCCTACGCCGAGCTGCACGCGCACTCGCACTACTCGTTCCTCGACGGCGCCTCGAGCCCGGCCGAACTCGTCAACGAGGCGCGCAGGCTCGGCCTCGAGGCGCTCGCGCTCGTCGACCACGACGGCCTCTACGGGGCGGTGCGCTTCGCCGAGGCCGCCGCCGAGGCGAGCCTGCCGACCGTGTTCGGCACCGAGTTCTCGCTCGGCCTCGAGACGCCGCAGAACGGCATCCCCGACCCCGACGGCAGCCACCTCGTCGCGCTCGCGACCGGCCCGGCCGGCTACTCGGCGCTCGCCTCGGCGCTCACCGACGGCTACCTGTCGACCGACCTCCACGGCCCGGGCGAGAAGGGCAGGCCCATCTTCGAGCTCGAGCGGCTCGCCGAGGCGGCGCGCGGCGAGTGGATGATCCTCTCGGGCTGCCGCAAGGGCACCGTGCGGCAGGCGCTCGACCGCTTCGGCGCGAACCACGAGGGGGCGGATGCTGCCGGTCACGAGCTCGACCGGCTCACGTCGCTGTTCGGCCGGGACCGCGTCGTGGTGGAGCTGAGCGACATCGGCGACCCGCGCGACTTCGAGCGCAACCGCGTGCTCGCGGACCTCGCCGAGCGGCGCAGGCTGCCGATGATCGCCACCACGAACGCGCACATCGCCAGCCCCGCCAGGCAGCAGCTGGGCGACGCGGTCGCGGCGGTGCGCGCCCGCCGCTCGATCGACGAGCTCGACGCGTGGCTGCCCGCCGGCGGGGTGCCGTCGCTGCGCTCGGGCGCCGTGATGGCGCGTCGCTTCCGCGCCTTCCCGGGCGTGGTCGGCACGGCCGCGGCGCTCGGCCGCGAGCTCGCCTTCGACCTGCGGGCCGCCTCCCCACAGCTGCCGAAGACCGACGTGCCGGCCGGCCACACGCCCATGACGTGGCTGCGCGCGCTCGTCGCCGAGCGGCTGCCGCGCGTCTACGACACGGATGCCGCCGGCCGGCCGGGGGAGCAGGTGCAGGCTCGCCTCGACCACGAGCTGCGCCTGATCGACCAGAAGGGCTTCGCCGGCTACTTCCTCATCGTGTTCGAGATCGCGGAGTTCGCGCACGGGCGCGGCATCCTCTGCCAGGGCCGCGGCAGCGCGGTCGCGAGCGCGGTCTGCTTCATCCTCGGCATCACCGCCGTCGACCCGATCCGCTACCGGCTGCCCTTCGAGCGCTTCATCTCGATGATGCGCGAGGAGGAGCCCGACATCGACATCGACTTCGACGCCGACCGCCGCGAAGAGGTCATCCAGCACGTCTACGAGCGCTACGGCCGCCGCAATGCCGCGCAGGTCGCGAACGTCATCACCTACCGCCCCAAGTCGGCGGTGCGCGACGCGGCGAAGGCGCTCGGCTACGCCGTCGGCCAGCAGAACGCCTGGTCGAAGTCGGTCGAGTCGCACTCGCGCATCGACGACGGCGGCATCCCCGAGCCGGTCGCGCTGCTCGCGGGCGAGTTCCTGCACGCGCCGCGGCACCTCGGCATCCACTCGGGCGGCATGGTGCTCACCGAGCAGCCCGTCGGCACCGTCTGCCCCATCGAGCCCGCGCGCATGCCGAACCGCACGGTGCTGCAGTGGGACAAGGACGACTGCGAGTGGATGGGCCTGGTCAAGTTCGACCTGCTGGGCCTGGGCATGCTCGGCGCGATGTCGCACACGATGGCGCTCGCGGCCGAGCACACGGGCGAGACGTGGACGCTCGCGACCATCCCCGCCGAGGAGGCGGGCGTCTACGACATGCTCTGCGAGGGGGATGCCGTCGGCGTGTTCCAGGTCGAGTCGCGCGCGCAGCTCGCCACCCTGCCGCGCCTCAAGCCCCGCTCGTTCTACGACCTCGTGATCGAGATCGCGCTCATCCGCCCCGGTCCCATCCAGGGCGACGCCGTGCATCCGTACCTCCGGCGCCGCAGCGGGCAGGAGGCGATCACCTACGCGCATCCGCTGCTCGAGCCGGTGCTCGAGCGCACGCTCGGCGTGCCGCTGTTCCAGGAGCAGCTCATGCAGATGTCGGTCGCGGTCGGCGGCTTCGACGCGGGCGAGGCCGACCAGCTGCGCCGCGCGATCGGCTCGAAGCGCTCGCGCGAGAAGATCGAGGCGCTCAAGGCGAAGCTCTTCTCGGGCATGGCCGCCAACGGCATCGAGCCCGACGTGGCCGAGTCGATCTACCGCAAGATCGAGGCGTTCGCGGGCTTCGGCTTCGCCGAGTCGCACTCGCTCGCCTTCGCGAAGCTCGTCTACGCCTCCTCCTGGCTCAAGCTGCACTACCCGGCGGCGTTCCTCGCGGGCCTGCTGCGCAGCCAGCCGATGGGGTTCTGGTCGCCGCAGACCCTGGTGGCGGATGCGTCCAGGCACGGCGTCGAGACCCTCCGGCCCGACGTGGTGCGCTCGGGCGCCGATGCGGGGCTCGAGCCGCACGGCACGGGCACCGGCGCCCGTCCGTCATGCCGCTCGGGCGCCGATGCGGGTCTCGAGCCGCACGGCACGGGCACCGACGCCCGTCCGTCAACCGGCTCTGTGGTCCGGCAGGGCTCTGAGGCGCCTGCGAGACCAGGAGTCCGGTTGACGGACGGTGCGGAGCCGGGCACGGAGCACGGGCGCGGCGACGACGCGTGCCTCGCGCGCGAGCAGCCGCCCGTGCCGGCGCGCGGGAGCGAGACGCTCGCGATGCGCGACCGGCACCGCCGCGACGCGGGGCTCGCGGTGCGCATGGGGCTCACGGGCGTGAGCGGCATCGGGCAGGCGGCGGCCGAGCGCATCGTCGCCGCGCGCGAGGCGAAGCCGCTGCAGAGCATCCACGACCTCGCACGGCGCGCCGATCTCAGCCGCGGCGAGCTCGAGGCGCTCGCGACCGCAGGCGCGCTCGACGGGCTCGGGGTGAGCCGCCGCGAGGGGCTGTGGCTCGCCGGCCCCGCCTCGACCGAGCGCGAGGATCAGCTCGAGGGCACGCAGGTGAGCCTGCAGCCGCCGCTGCTGCCGATGCTCTCGGCCTCCGAGCAGGTGGCGCTCGACATCTGGGCGACCGGCGTCGCGCCCGACGACCACCCGGTGCGGCACGCGCGGGCGATGCTCGACGGGCGCGGCGTGCTGCCGATCGCCGGCCTCGCCGACGCCGAGCCCGGCAGGCGCGTGCACGCGGCGGGCATCGTCACGCACCGGCAGCGGCCGCGCACGGCGCAGGGCGTGACCTTCATGAACATCGAGGACGAGACGGGCATGCTCAACGTCATCGTCTCGAAGGGGCTGTGGCTGCACCAGAAGCAGATCGCCCGCCACGCGCCGGCGCTCATCATCAGGGGCATGCTGCAGCGCACCGAGGAGGGCGTGATCGCGCTGCTGGCCGACCGGCTCGAGCGCTTCGACGTGCCCAGCCGCGGCTCCCGCGACTTCCAGTAGCGCGGCTAGGATTGCGTGGTGCATGCTGCCAGCGAGTCCACCCTGCGCCTGACGATCGCTCGATCGAAGCAGGAGCTCGAGGCGCTCGCCGCCGACGCCATCATCGCCGCGCTGCCGGCCGATCGCGCACCGGTGCTCGGCGTCGCGACCGGCTCGTCGCCGAGCGGCGTCTACGTCGAGCTCGCGCGCCGCCAGGAGGCCGGCGAGATCGACCTGCGCGGGGCGACCGCGTTCGCGCTCGACGAGTACGTCGGGCTGCCCGACGACGACCCCCACACCTATCGCGCAGTCGTGCACGAGCAGGTGGTCGTGCCGTTGGGCCTCGACCCCGCGCGCGTGCACGTGCCGCACGGCTCCGCAGCCGATCTCGAGGCCGAGGCCGCCTCCTACGAGCGGCGCATCCGCGAGGCGGGCGGCGTCGACGTGCAGATCGTCGGCATCGGCCGCAACGGCCACATCGCCTTCAACGAGCCGGGCTCCCCGCTCGACTCGCGCACGCGAACGGCCGAGCTGGCCGCCGAGACGATCGCCGACAACGCCCGGTTCTTCGACAGCGCCGACGACGTGCCCCGCCGCTGCATCACGCAGGGCGTCGGCACGATCCTCGACGCGCGCCGCATCGTGCTCGTCGCGCAGGGAGCCGCGAAGGCCGAGGCGGTCGCGCACGCGCTCGACGACGAGCCGACGGCCGCGTGGCCGGCCTCGGCGCTGCAGCGCCACCCCGACGTGATC
>DASSWM010000116.1:0-3273 GCA_035704865.1 Agrococcus sp. | reverse complement strand
CGGCGGCGCTCGCGGCCTGGACGATGCTGGCGCAGAAGCCCGCGGGCGTCTGCGGCGGCAGCGAGCCGGAGGAGACGATGACGCGCGTCCGCGGCGCCTCGGCGCGCACGATCGCGAGGAGGCGCCGCCAGTCGCCGGCGTCGATGGCCTCGCCGCGCTCGTTGAGGTTGGTGGTGCCCGCGCGCGTGACGATCGCGGTCGTGCGGCGCGTGGGCGACTCGACCTCGACGAGGCGGTGGGGGATGCCCGCGCGGTCGAGGTCGTGCACGAACAGCACGCGCACGGGGCCGCCGATGGGCGCGACCACGATCGCCGGCTCGCCGTGCTGGTGCAGCACGCGGGCGACGTTGACGCCCTTGCCACCGGCGCGGGCGAGGCCGGTCGGCACGCGGTGGCTCGTGCCCGGCCGCAGCTCGTCGATCGTGTAGGTGATGTCGATCGCGGGGTTCGTCGTGACGCACAGGATCGGCGCGGCGACGGGCTCGCTCGTGACTGCGCGCATCGTGCCCCCTCCCGCGTCCGTGGCCCGTTCGATCCTCCCGCATCGACCGGGCATCCGCGACCGGTCGGCGCCCGATCGCGTCCGTCCTCGCCATCGTTACGATTTCGTGACCGTCCGCCTCTTGCGCCAAGTTTGTTTGGAAGGTGTACTAACAAACATGGCGATGTCGACGACGAGGCCGCGAGCGCGCAGGGATGCCGCCATCGCGCTGCCGCCGGATGCCTTCTCCATGGGCGCTCGGCGCCGTGAGAAGTCGCTGCCGGGCCACGCGCGAGCGCACAACCGCACGCTCGTGCTGCAGACGCTGCTCGACACGGGCCCGAGCTCGCGCGCCGACCTCGCGCGGTCGACGAGGCTCACGCGCGTCACCGTCTCCGACCTCGTCGCCGAGCTGCTGGGCGAGGGGCTGCTCGTCGAGCTCGGGCCGCGCGATGCGACCCGCCCCGGCAAGCCCGCGACCCTGCTCGACCTCGCCCACGACCGGTTCCAGCTCGTCGCCCTCGACCTCTCGGAGCCCCAGCGCTTCCGCGGCGCCGTCGTCCGCCTCGACGGCACGGTCGTCGCGCGGCTCGAGCGCGAGATCGGCGAGGCGACGGGTGATGCGGCGCTCGAGCACGTGGTGGAGCTCGGCCGCTCGCTCGTCGGCCGCGCGGATCGCACGGTGCTCGGCATCGGCGTCGGCACGCCCGGCGTCGTCGACGCCGACGGCGTCGTCCACCAGGCGCCCAACCTCGGCTGGCACGAGCTGCCGCTGCGAGAGCGCCTCGCGGACGCGCTCGCGCTGCCCGTGCACGTCGCGAACGACGCCAACATCGCGCTGCTCGCCGAGCTGTCGAGCTCCGGCGCCGAGACGCTGCTCGTCGTGCGCATCGGCCTCGGCGTCGGCGCGGGCATCGCGGTCGCCGGCGTGCCGGTGCGTGGCGACCGCTCGGCGGCGGGAGAGATCGGCCACGTCACGATCGGCACCGACGGCGGTCCCCGCTGCGCGTGCGGGCGCGACGGCTGCCTCGAGGCGTGGCTGTCGGCGCCGCGCCTGCGCGCCGCGATCGCGGCGGCGGGGCCCGAGCAGCGCGAGCGCGTGCTCGAGGAGGCCGGCCGCCGGCTCGGCATCGCCGTCGCGCCGATCGTCGGCGCGATCGACGTGCGCCGCATCGTCATGAGCGGGCCCGAGGACCTCGTGGCCGGTGCGCTGCTGGAGGCGACCGCGACGACGCTGCGCGAGCGCACCCTCGACGAGGGCGATGGGCTCGTCGTCGCCATGACGGAGCACGGCGACGACGTCGTCGTGCGCGGCGCCGCGCTGCTCGCGCGCGCCGGAGAGCTCGGGGTCTCCTAGCCCCGGAGAGCGCGACGGCGCGGGTCGTCGCAGAGGAGAGGATCCATCCATGAAGAAGAACGCGATCGCGGCGCTCGGCGTCGCGGGCGTGCTCGCCGTCACGGGCTGCAGTGCCGCGGCCAGTGACGACGAGCCCAGCGCGCCGTCGAACGAGAGCGCAGAGCTGCGCGTCTGGCTCGTCGGCACCGACACGCCGGACGAGGCCCGGCAGCTGCTCATCGACACGTTCGAGGCAGACCACCCCGGCTCGACGCTCGTGATCGAGGAGCAGTCCTGGGACGGGCTCGTCGACCGGCTCACCACCGCGCTGTCGGGCTCCGACAGTCCCGACATCGTCGAGATCGGCAACACGCAGACGCCCGCGTTCACGACCGCGGGGGCGTTCCTCGACCTGACCGAGCACTACGAGGCGCTCGGCGGCGATGACCTGCTGCCCGGCTTCGTCGAGATCGGCACCGCCGACGAGCGCTTCTACGCGCCGCCGCTCTACTCCGGCTCGCGGCTGGTGTTCTACGACACCGCGGCGTACGAGGAGGCGGGTCTCGAGGTGCCGGCCACGCTCGAAGAGTACGTCTCCAACGCCGTCGCGCTCGCCGAGGCGAACCCGCAGGCATCGGGCCTGTGGTGGCCCGGGCAGGACTGGTACAACGCGCTGCCCTTCGTCTGGGAGCACGGCGGCGAGATCGCGGTGCCCGATGGCGACGGCTGGGACGCGCAGCTCTCGAGCGACGCCTCGATCGCCGGCCTCGAGCAGGTGCAGGAGGTCATGCAGGGCGCCTCGCGCGCACCCGTCGACGGCAACGAGACGAATCCCCAGGTGGGCTACTGCGATGGCACGAGCCTGCAGATCTCTGCGCCCAGCTGGGTGAAGTGGTCGATCCTCGCACCGGCCGACGCCGAGACGCCGGGCTGCCCGGAGGCCGAGGAGACGCTCGGCGTGTACGCGATGCCCGGCATGGACGGCGGCGCAGCGCAGGTCTTCGCGGGCGGCTCGAACATCGCCATCTCGGCGGCGACCGAGCACCCCGAGCTCGCGCTCGACGCGCTCGAGATCATCCTCGGCGACGAGTTCCAGACGATCTACGGCGCGAACGGGCTCGTGCCGGCGCGCGTCTCGCTCGCGAGCACGCTCGGCACCGACCCGGTCGCGCAGGCGACCACCGAGGCGGCCGCGAACGCGCGGCTGACCCCCGCGTCGCCCCGCTGGGCCGACGTCGAGGCCTCCGGGCTGCTGCAGGACCTGTTCGTGAGCATCGCGCAGGGCGGTGACGTGCGAGCGCTCGCCGAGCAGGCGGATGCGGACATCGAGGCGATCCTGAACGGCTGATCCCCACCGGTCGCGGCCGACGCATCCGTGTCGGCCGCGGCCCGGTCAGCCGGCGACCGAGTCCGCTCGCCGGGACGATCACCACCGCACCGTTCGACCCTGCGCGAC
>DASSWM010000115.1:0-2641 GCA_035704865.1 Agrococcus sp. | reverse complement strand
GATGCCGCCGGCCGGCTCGAGCGGGTGCCCGCGACCGAGCTCATCGGCACCGTGGCCATCGCCGATGCGCCCCGCATCGAGCACGCCCTGCGCACGGCGGGCCACGAGCCGCGCGTCGTCTACGGCACGACGGCCGCCGCGGCTGAGGGCGCCGAGCTGCGGTTCACGATCGCCGACGCCGGCCTCGCGGACGCCGAGGCGCTGCTCGCACAGCTCGGCGTCGCGCATGCCGCGCACGACGGCCTCCTGCTCGAGCGTCCCGCGACGCCCTGAGCCGCAACCGCTCAGCGCCGTCCGAGCCGCCGTTCGCGCCGCCACTCGCGCCACCCAGCGCACAGCCGCCGCCCGCCCGCGCCGCCGAGCGCGCCACCGCGACCGCCCGCTCAGGCCAACGAACGAGCCACGGCGACCGCCTGCTCGGCGTAGCCGCCGCCGAACAGCATCGTGTGCACGAGCAGCGGCTGCAGCTGCTGCATCGGGATGCGCTCGCGCCAGCCGTCGGCGAGCGGCGAGACCTCGTCGTACGCCGCGAGCACCCGCTCAAGGCGCGGCAGCCCGAACAGCGCGAGCATCGCCAGATCGGTCTCGGCGTGCCCGCCCTGCGCGTGCGGGTCGATGAGCACCGCGCCCGTGTCGACCGCCGACCACAGCACGTTGCCGCTCCACAGATCACCGTGGATGCGTGCGACGCCGTCGACGAGCGCGGGTTGCGGTGCGTCGAGCTCGCCCGCCGCCATCCGCTCGACCGCGCGCGACACGACCGCCGACTCCGACGCATCCAACCGCCCCGAGGCGGCGCAGCGCTCGAGGATCGGCTGCACCGACGTCGCCGCCCACGCCGCACCCCACGAATCGCCCGCGCCCGGCACGGGCTCCGGCGCGAGCGGCGTGCGCGACGAGCCGACCTCGAAGGGCGGCTCGGCGCCGTCGGGCGGGCAGCAGTGCCACGGCGCGCCGAACGCGTGCAGCGCAGCGAGGCTGCGCCCGAGCGCCTCGGCGCGCTCAGCGGTCGCCGGTGCCGCGTGCACGCGCGCGATGCGCAGCACGTCGCCGGCGAGCTCCGCTCGGGCGATGCGCGTGCCGCCCTCCGGCTCGGCCTCCGCGAGCCACGCGAGCCCGGCCGCCTCCATCCGCAGCGCGGCAGTGCCGCCGGGGCCGCCCCGAGCGGTCTTCTCGACGTCCATGCGCCGAGCCTACGAGCCGCCGCCGCACGCCGACGCTGCGCGCCGACGCAGCAAGCCGCAGCGCCGCGCCTCGGCACTGACCCGCCGCAGCGCGCCCGGCCACTGCGCGCGCCGCCGATACCGTGGAGGCATGGCCCGCTCCCCCAAGCCCATGCCGCTGTGGATCCCGATCGTCGCGGCGGTCTGCTTCGCGCTCGCCGCGCTGCTGCAGACCGACACGTTCTCGACCGTCATGTTCTCGATCGCGGCCGCGGCGCTGGCGCTCACCGCCGTCCTCCAGTGGCGGATGCGCCGCCGCGAGCAGTAGCGCGGGCCACCGTAGACTTGCCTCCAGCACAACCAGGCTTCATGCCGCGACTGCGGCGCAGACGCGAAGCCGCGCACATCGAAAGCGAGACGCCATGAGCGCCATGCCCGCCAGCCCCGGGATGCCCGACCGCCCCGCCCTCGAGGGACTCGAGGTCAAGTGGGATCAGCAGTGGGAGGAGGCCGGCACCTACCGCTTCGATGGCACGGGCTCCGACGGCGCCCCGCTCGAGCGCGACGCGATCTACTCGATCGACACCCCGCCGCCCACCGCATCCGGCTCGCTGCACGTCGGCCACGTGTTCTCCTACACGCACACCGACCTCATCGCGCGCTTCCAGCGCATGCGCGGCAAGCACGTCTTCTACCCCATGGGCTGGGACGACAACGGCCTGCCGACCGAGCGCCGCGTGCAGAACTACTACGGCGTGCGCGTCGACCCGACGCTGCCGTACGACCCCGACTTCACGCCCCCGCAGGAGGGCGGCGACAACAAGGGCTCGAAGGCGGCCGCCCAGCTGCCGATCTCGCGCCGCAACTTCATCGAGCTGTGCGAGCGCCTCACCGAGGAGGACGAGGAGAAGTTCGAGCACCTGTGGCGCACGCTCGGCCTCTCGGTCGACTGGCAGCAGTCGTACCGCACGATCTCCGACGACGCGCGCCGCACGTCGCAGCTCGCGTTCCTGCGCAACCTCGAGCGCGGCGAGGCCTACCAGTCGCTCGCCCCGACCCTGTGGGACATCGACTTCCGCTCGGCGATCGCGCAGGCCGAGCTCGAGGATCGCGACCAGCAGGCCGCTTATCACACCATCGATTTCCCGTTCGCCGACGGATCCGGCTCGATCACGATCGAGACCACCCGCCCCGAGCTGCTTCCCGCGTGCATCGCGATCGTGACCCACCCCGAGGGCCCGCACAAGCACCTGATCGGCACGAAGGTGCGCACGCCCTTCTTCGGCGCCGAGATCGAGATCCACGGTCACCACCTCGCACAGCCCGACAAGGGCACCGGCGCCGCGATGGTCTGCACCTTCGGCGATGTGACCGACATCATCTGGTGGCGCGAGCTGCGCACGGCGGCGGGCGACCACCTCCCGAACATGACCACGATCGGCCTCGACGGACGTTTCCTCCCGACGGCGCCGTCGATC
>DASSWM010000114.1:0-3828 GCA_035704865.1 Agrococcus sp. | reverse complement strand
GGCGAGCCCCGAGCGGCCATGGAGCCGGCTCGGGCAGGGCAGCGCGAAGGCGAACTGGATCGGCTCCTGCGCGATGCGGGGCTCGATCAGGTCGTCGAGGCGCCCATCGCCGTCGCGGTGCGCTTCGACGCGTTCGAGGCGTGGTGGGAGCCGTTCGAGCTCGGCGTCGGCCCCGCCGGCGACCACATCGCGGGGCTCGAGAGCGCCGAGCGCGCACGGCTGGCCGACCGCTGCCGCGAGCAGCTCCCCGACGCTCCGTTCGAGCTCCCCGCGGTCGCGTGGGCTGCCCGCGGCTCCCGCGGCTAGCTCGCCGCTACTCGAACAGGCCGCCCAGGCCGCCGCCGCTGCCGCCGCCGTTCGATCCCGACGGCTGCGGCCTGCCCTCGCTGGGCTGCACGATGACGAAGCCCGGGCCGTGGAAGCCGAGCTGGAAGGCTTCGCCCGTGCCGCCGCGCAGCATCGATCGCATGTTCATGCTGCTGACCACGTTGGGCGTCAGGTTCGCCGACCAGCACACGGCCGCGCTCGGGTCGACGAACGTCGGCTGCTGCGAGCAGTCGAGCAGCAGCGGCTCGCCGTCGCACGAGATGCCGATCATGCCGGTGCCGCCGATCTCGAGGTTGAACAGGCCGCCGGCCATCATGCCGCCGCCGCGCAGCATCTTGATGTCCCACTGCAGCGTCTGGTCGAACGCGAGCAGGCTCGGGCCGTTCACGGTCAGCCCCTCGTTCTCCAGCAGGATCGTGAAGATGTTCTGCGCCTCGCGCGCCAGGAACACCTCGCCCTGCCCGCGCATCCGCATGAGGGGAGCGCCCTCGCCCGAGACCGCCTTCTTCAGGAACCTGCCGATCGAGCCGGAGCCCTCGTGCTGGAACTCGATCTGCCCCTGGTAGGCGACCATCGCGCCCTTCGCGGCGAGGATGTCGGCGCCGCCGGAGACGTTGACGCGCAGCATCTTCGACGACTGCTGCACCCACTTGTCGCTCGACTGCACCTCCTGGTTCGACTGGGCGAACAGTGCGCTCTTCATGGGGTGTCTCCTTCGGTGATCGCGTGCTCGAGGCGCTCGACCTTGCCGTCGAGCTCGCCCGACCAGCCCGGCCGGATGTCGGCCTTCAGGACGAGGGATGCGCGGGGGCTGACGGCGAGGACGGCGTCGGTCGCGCGCCGCACGACGTCGAACACCTCGGCCCACTCGCCCTCGATCGTGGTGAACATCGCGTCGGTGCGGTTCGGCAGTCCGCTCTCGCGGACGACGCGCACCGCTGCGGCGACCGCGTCGTGCACCGATCCGTCCGGGCCGGCGCTGGCTGGTGCTACGGAGAATGCGACGAGCATCCTGCTCCCTTCGTCGAAGCGATCCTGGCACCACGAGCCTGAGCGCGCGAGGGGCGCGCCATAGGCTGGGCACATGCATGAGGGAGACGGGATGCTGCTGGCCGCGGCCGTGCAGTGGGCGCCCGGTGAGGACGTGGCCGAGAACCGCGCCGCAGCCGCGCGCTGGATCGACAGGGCGGCGGAGCGCGGCGCGAGGCTCATCGTGCTGCCGGAGTACTCGCAGCACTGCTCGAAGGAGCTCGCCGCCACCGCGCCCGCGGCCGCAGAGCCGCTCGACGGGCCCTTCGTGACGATGCTGCTCGAGCGGGCGGCGTCGCACGACGCGCTCGTCGTCGCCGGCCTCGTGGAGCGCCTCGACGACGGCGTCGCCAACACGGTCGTCGCCGTCGACGCATCCGGCATCCGCGCGGCCTACCGCAAGGTGCACCTGTACGACGCGTTCGGCACGAGCGAGTCCGACTGGCTCACCGCGGGCGATCCGGCCCAGACGCCCGTGATCGATGCGCTCGGCACGCGCATCGGCATCGAGACCTGCTACGACCTGCGCTTCCCCGAGTCGACCAGGAGGCTCGTGGATGCGGGGGCCGACGTCATCGTCGTGCCCGCCGAGTGGGTGCGCGGGCCGCAGAAGGAGCGGCACTGGACGACGCTCGTGACCGCGCGCGCGATCGAGTCGACCGTGCACGTCGTGGCCGCGGACCAGGCGCCGCCGCTGGGCGTGGGCTGCTCGCTCATCACCGACCCCATGGGCATCCCGCTCGCCGCGCTCGGCGACGAGGAGGGCATCGCCGTCGCGCCGATCGACCCCGGCGCCGTCACGAGCACGCGCAAGCGCAACCCGTCGCTGGCGAACCGGCGCTACCGCGTCGCCTGAGCGCCGGCCGGGCCGGCCGCGCGGCGAGCGCTACCGCGCAGGCTGCAGCGCGGCGTCCTTGACGCCCGCGAGCCGCGAGGCGGCCTCGTGCAGCGTGTCGTCCGACTTGCAGAAGGCGAAGCGCAGCGTCGAGCGGAGGTCGCGTCGCGACGGCCGCGCGAACGCAGACAGCGGCACGCCGACGACGCCCACGAGCTCGGGCAGCTGCCGGGCGAGCACGGCGGCGTCCTCGACGCCGAGCGGCGCCGCATCCGCCAGCACGAAGTAGCCGGCATTGGCCTCGTGCACGATGAAGCCCGCCTTGCGCAGGCCGCGCGTGAGGATGTCGCGCTTGCGCGCGAACGAGGCCACGATCGTGTCGTAGTGCTCGTCGGGCAGCCGCAGGCCGACCGCGACAGCAGGCTGGAACGGCGCGCCGTTGACGAAGGTGAGGTACTGCTTGACGGCGCTGATCTGGGCGATGCGCTCGGGCGTCGACATGATCCAGCCGATCTTCCAGCCGGTGACCGAGAACGTCTTGCCGGCGGAGGAGATCGAGACGAGCCGCTCGCGCGCCGCGTCGAACGAGGCGAGCGGCACGTGCTGCTCGTCGTAGACGAGGTGCTCGTAGACCTCGTCGGTGACGATGATCGCGTCGCGGCGCTCGGCGATGCGCACGATGTGGCGCATGACCTCCTCGCTGAACACCGACCCGGTCGGGTTGTGGGGCGAGTTGACGAGGATCATGCGCGTGCGCGGGCTCGTCGCGCGCTGGAGGCGGTCGGGGTCGGGCTCGAAGTCGGGCGCGGCGAGCGGCACCGGCACGAGCACGGCGCCCACGAGCGCCGCGACGGCCGCGTACGCGTCGTAGTACGGCTCGAAGACGATCACCTCGTCGCCGGGCTGCAGGTACGCGAGCATCGTCGCGGCGAGCGCCTCGGTCGCGCCGGCGGTCGCGAGCACGTCGCCGCGCCCGAGCCCGATGCCGTAGAACCGGCGCTGGTGCTCGATGATCGCGTCGATGAGCTCGGGCGCCCCTCGGCCGGGCCCGTACTGGTTCCGACCGTGGTCGATCGCGTGCTTCGCCGCGTCGAGCACGGCGCGCGGGCCGTCCTCGTCGGGGAAGCCCTGCCCGAGGTTGAGGGCTCCCGTCCTCGTCGCGAGCGCGGTCATCTCGGCGAAGATCGTCGGCGCGAGCGCGCCGTCGGCGCCGAGCAGCCCAGCGCCTGCGGCGGTTCGCTGCCAGGGTGCCTGCTCCATGCTTCGACGCTACCTGGTTCCCGCGCATTCCGAACGGGCGACATCGAACTCGCGTAGGAATCGCATGGATTCCGGTGGCACGCTCGAACCCATGACCAACCCGTACGAGAGCGTGCCGAACCCCATGGCGCCACAGGGGCAGCCGCAGCGGCCGCAGCATCACCAGCCCGACCACCAGCAGCCGCAGGCAGGCCCGACGCAGCCTCGCCAGCCGCAAGCCGGACAGCCGCAAGCCGGACAGCCGCAGCCCGGCCAGCCGTACGCGCAGCCGACGCAGCACGCGGGCGGCCCGTGGCAGCGCTGGCAGGCGCCGCAGGCGAGCGCGCCGGCCGCTTCGGCAGCCGGCGCCGGCAGCCACGACTCGTACGCGGCGACGC
>DASSWM010000113.1:0-2522 GCA_035704865.1 Agrococcus sp. | reverse complement strand
CGACCGTGGTGCTGCCGCCCGCATCCGGCATCCCGTCGCTGCGCAGCACGAGATCGCGTGCTGCGTGGCCGATGACGACGACGCCGCCGTCCACCGCGCCGCGCCGCTCCTCGCCGTCCCGCGCTCGCTGCAGATCCATGTGGTGCTCCTCCACGCTGCGACCGTACCGACGGCGGCTGGCGGCCCGCTGGGCGGCACCGCGGATCACGGCTTCCGCTACGCCGATCGCCTCATTGGCGCTCCGATCTCGGCGCTGTGGGACGCCCAGCAATACTGCGGTCCGACTCAGCGCATGGAGGGCCGAGCGTAGTGCGCCGCGAGCCGGCGCAGGCCCTCGTCGATCGAGACGGTCGGCGCCCAGTCGAGCGCCGCGCGCGTCTCGCGCTGGTCGAACCAGTGGGCGGTCGAGAGCTGCTCGGCGAGGAAGCGCGTCATGGGCGGCTCGTCGGCTCCGGGGCGGATCGCCCACACGCGCTCGACGACCGAGCCTGCCGCGCGGGCCAGCCCGGCGGGGATGCTGCGGCGCGGCGGCTGCACGCCGGCGGCCAGGCAGATGCCGGCGAGGATGTCGGCGACGGGCCGGGGCTCACCGTTCGTGACGACGTAGGCCTTGCCGTGGGCGGCATCCGCCCGATGCAGCGCTGCGGCGATGGCGCTCGCGGCGTTGTCGACGTAGGTGGTGTCGATGAGCGCCCGGCCGCCGCTCAGCAGCGGCACGCGGCCGCGGCGGGCGCGCTCGACGATGCGCTCGATGAGCTGCGTGTCGCCCGGCCCCCACACGATGTGCGGGCGCACGGCGAGCACGCGCATCGCCTCCGAGTCGCGCGCGAGCGCGAGCAGCTCGGCCTCGGCCTTCGTGCGGGCGTAGTCGCCGCGCGCGTGCTCGGGCGACGCGGGCTCGGCGCCGACTCCGGAGAGCGAGGCGCCGGTGTGCGCGACCGACGGCGAGGAGACCTGCACGAAGCGCGTCACGCCTGCCTGCTCGGCCGCGTCGAGCATCATGCGGGTGCCGTCGACGTTGACGCGGCGGAAGTCGGCCGGGTCGCCCGCGAGCGAGACCTTCGCGGCGAGGTGCACGACGCCCTCGGCGCTGCCGCTGCCATCGCCGGCGACCGCGAGCGCCACGCGAGCCGGGTCCGTGACCGAGCCCAGCACATCCGTCACCCCGCGCAGCTGCGAGGGGCGCCGCTGCAGCGTGCGCACCTCGTGACCGGCCGCGAGCAGCTCGGCCGCGACCGCGCGGCCGAGGAAGCCGCTGGCGCCGGTGACGAGAACGATCACGGGCGGCCGACCCGGCTGCCCGCGAGGGCGCGCTCGGCCCAGACGGCCAGGCGCGAGCGGTCGATCTTGGAGTTGTGGCGCACGTCGGTCGGCAGCTGCGGCACCGCGAGCACGGCGGCGAGCGGCTGGGCAGTCGCGGCGCGGACGGCGGCGGTGACCTCGGGCGAGGCGAGGCCGGAGGCGGTGGCAGCCGGCTGCGTCTCGACGACCGCGACCGCCTGCTTGAGGCCGTGCGGGCCGACGCCGACGACGGCGGCGCGACGCACCGCATCCGCTCGCTCGACATCCTGCTCGGGGCCGACGGGGGCGAGCGGGCCGTCGGCGGTGACGATGACGTGCTGCACGCGGCCCTCGATCCAGAGGCGGCCCTCGGCGTCGAGGTGGCCGAGGTCGCCCGTGCGGTGCCAGCGCGCGGCGGGGGCGGCGTGGGCTCGAGCTGCGTGCGGCTGCCCCGCGCGCTCCTCGACCGGCGGGGTGGAGCGAGCCGACGGGGTGTCGCGGGTGGCGGCGACGTCGGTGAGGTGCAGGCGGTCGTAGTGGGCCTTGAGGTGCGGGGCGGAGATGACGATCTCGCCGAGCACGCCGGGGGCGGCGCTGGGCTCGCCGGTCGCGACGCCGTCGGCGTCGAGTGCGCTCACCAGCACCGTGTTGCCCTCGATCGGCGTGCCGACGCAGACGCCGGTGTCGGGCGCGGCGGCCGCATCGCGGATGCCGTCGAGCGTCACGTCGGTGACCAGCAGGCACTCCGTCATGCCGTAGGGCGTGTGCGGGGTCGCGTTCGGCATGAGCTGGGCGACGGCCGTGAGCATGGCCTCGCTGATGGGGGCTCCGGTCGAGAGGAAGGTGCGCACGCGGGCGAGGGCCGCGCGCTCGGCCGGGCCCAGCGCATCCGCCGTGTCGACCACGTTGAGGATCGCCGCGGGTGAGAGGAAGACGATCGCGGCATCGGATGCGTCCACGGCGGCCGCGACGGCGGTGGCCGTGAGGGTGCGGGGCGCGGAGACGTCCATGACGGGCGTGACTGAGCGGGTGCCGAGCGCGGGGCCGAGCAGCGCGAAGGGCGCGAAGCCCGTCACGAGGCCGGTGTCGGCCGTGATCTGGAGGTGCGCGCCGAGCAGGTCGCGCAGCGCCGAGAGCTGGCGGTGCGTGTAGACGACGCCCTTCGCGGGGCCGGTGGAGCCGGAGGTGAACAGGATCGCGGCGTCGTCGTCGGGGCCGGGCTCGGGCGGCAGGTCGGCGCC
>DASSWM010000112.1:0-5622 GCA_035704865.1 Agrococcus sp. | reverse complement strand
CCCGACTCGTAGTTGTTCGTCAGCCGCTTCCACTGGCCGAACATGTAGCCGAGCTCGCGCCCGCCCACCCCGATGTCGCCCGCGGGCACATCCGTGTACTGGCCGATGTGGCGCGAGAGCTCGGTCATGAACGACTGGCAGAAGCGCATGATCTCGGCGTCCGACTTGCCCTTGGGGTCGAAGTCGCTGCCGCCCTTGCCGCCGCCGATCGGCAGGCCCGTGAGCGAGTTCTTGAAGATCTGCTCGAAGCCGAGGAACTTCACGATCCCCAGGTACACGCTCGGGTGGAAGCGCAGTCCGCCCTTGTACGGGCCGAGCGCCGAGTTGAACTGCACGCGGAACCCGCGGTTGATCTGCACCACGCCCGCGTCGTCGATCCACGGCACGCGGAAGATGATCTGCCGTTCGGGCTCGACGATGCGGCTGAGGATCTGCGCGTCGACGTAGTCGGGCCGCTTCGCGACCACCGGGCCCAGGCTCTCGAAGACCTCGAAGACGGCCTGGTGGAACTCGGACTCACCGGGGTTGCGGTGCAGCACGTCGTCGTAGACGGGCGCGAGATGCGGGTGGAGCTGCGTCAACAAAGGCCTCCTGGGGTGTCTGACAACCCGTCGATTCTACAGACCGGGCCGTTCCGCCCCGATCCGCGGCCTCGCGCGGCCTCAGCGCCCGGCCGCCAGCACACCATCGAGCCCCGCATCCGGCCGCCTGCCGGTGAGGAGCCGCAGCGCCTCCACACCTGCACCACGAGCGGATGCGTTGGCCGCGGCCAGGTGCAGGGCGTCCAGCACGTGCGCGGGTGCCGGGGCCCACTCGAGCCCCGCGGCATCGGCGATGTCGATGCCGTGCACGGTCAGCTCGAACGCGCGCGTGCGCAGGTACTCGCCGAGCGCCATCGCCACCGGATCGGGCCCGCCGCCCACGGCGATCAGCCGGTCGGTGCCCGCGGCCTCGACGGCGTGCACCGCGGCGGTCGCGAGCTCGGCGATCGCCGAGGCGGGGTCGTCGCCGAGCGCGGCAGCGGCCGTGCGCCCGCGCAGCATGATCGCCTCGTCGTCGCCTCGCCGCCGCAGCACCACCTCGAGGTACTCGGTCGCCGAGCCGACCGTGATCTGCGGCGGGGCCGGCTGCGCGAGGTAGTCGACGACCGTCGAGAGCGCGCGCGAGGTGTGGCCGATGAGCTCGCACAGCGTCCACTCGCCCAGGCCGGGGCCCTCGAAGCGGTCGCGCGGGACGAACGAGACGAGGGTGGCGAACTCCGTCGCCGCCCGCGCGAAGAGCACGGTCATGCGGGCATCGTGCCAGCGTCGGGTCGCGCCCCGCCAGCACGGGCGCCATCGCCGCCGGGCAGGTGAGCCAGCCCGGGCGGCACTGCCGCCGGGCCGCGCGACGGAGCATGATGAGCACGTGAGCATCCTCGACATGCCCGTGCTGACGCATCCGCTCGTCACGCTCGAGCCGCTCGCGCCCGGGCACGCGGCCGACCTCGTGCGCGCCGCGGGCGAGGGCGAGCTGTGGCGGCGCGCCTGGTACACGTCGGTGCCGGAGCCCGACGCGACGCTGATGACCGCCGAGATCGACCGCCGGCTCGAGCTGCACGCCGCCGGCTCGATGGTGCCGTGGGCCATCGTCGTCGGCGCTCGCGCGGTCGGCATGACGACGTTCATGCACATCGACTCGGAGACGCCGCGGCTGGAGATCGGCTCGACCTGGATCGCGGTGTCGCAGCAGGGCACCGGCGCCAACCCGGCGGCGAAGCTGCTGCTGCTCGAGCGCGCGTTCGACGAGCTGGGATGCGTCGCGGTGGAGTTCCGCACGCACTTCCACAACCGCCAGTCGCGGGACGCGATCGAGCGGCTGGGCGCGAAGCAGGACGGCGTGCTGCGCAGCCACATGCTGCACCGGGGCGCGCTGCGCGACACGGTCGTCTACTCGATCATCGCGGCCGAGTGGCCGACGGTGCGACTGGGGCTCGAGGCGCGACTGGCATCTCGCGACTGAGGCTCAGCGCTCGCGTCGCACCCGCCCCTCGTCCCACACCGGCGCAGCGGCCTCACGCACCTCGCCGTCGGCGCCGAAGATCAGGAAGCGGTCGAACCGCTCCGCGAACCAGCGGTCATGCGTGACGGCGACGACGGTGCCCTCGAAGCGCTCGAGCGCATCCTGCAGCGCCTCGGCCGAGAACAGGTCGAGGTTGTCGGTCGGCTCGTCGAGCAGCAGCAGCGTGGCTCCCGAGAGCTCGAGCAGCAGGATCTGCAGCCGCGCCTGCTGTCCGCCGGAGAGCTCCTCGAAGCGCTGCTGCGCCTGGCGCACGAGCCCGTAGCGGTCGAGCGCCGATGAGGCCTGCTCGCGGCCCATGCCCTGCCTGCCGCCGTCGCCTCGGGCGAGGATGTCGAGCAGCGTGCGTCCGACGTGCTCCGGATGCTCGTGGCGCTGCGCGAACAGGCCAGGCACCACGCGCGCGCCCAGCCGCGCGACGCCCGTGTGCGGCACTGGGGAGAGCCGCGCGCCTGGCTCGGTGACGTGGCCGAGCGTCGGATCCGGATCCGAGCCGCCTCGCGCGAGCAGGCGCAGGAAGTGCGACTTGCCGGAGCCGTTGGAGCCGAGCACCGCCACTCGGTCGCCGAGCCAGAGCTCTGCATCGAACGGCCGCATCAGGCCGGTGAGCTCGAGGTCTGCGGCGATCACCGAGCGCTTGCCGGTGCGTGCCCCGCGCAGCTGCATCGCGACGCGCTGGTCGGGAGGTCGGGCCTCTGGCGGGCCCGCATCCTCGAAGCGTCGCAGCCGGGTCCTGGCGGCCTGATATCGAGACGCGAAGCCGTCGTTCGCGGCCGCCTTCACCTTCATCGTCGCGACGAGCCGCCGCAGCTTCGCGTGCTCCTCGTCCCAGCGGCGCCGCAGCTCGTCGAGCCGCTCGAAGCGCGCCGCCCGAGCCTGCCGGTAGTCGCCGAACCCTCCGCCGTGCACCCACGCCGTGCTGCCCGCCGCGCCGCGCTCGAGCGTGACGATGCGGTCGGCGGCCGCGGCCAGCAGCGCCCGGTCGTGCGAGACGAGCAGCACCGCCTTGCGCGTCGCGCGCAGCGCCTGCTCCAGCCAGCGCTTCGCCGGCACGTCGAGGTAGTTGTCCGGCTCGTCGAGCACCAGCACCTGGTGCTCGCTGCGCAGCAGGTACTCGAGCACGAGCCGCTTCTGCTCGCCGCCCGAGAGCGAGTCGACGAGTCGATGCCGCGCTCGTTCGAAGGGGATGCCGAGCGCCGCGATCGTGCACTCGTCGAACCGCACCTCCTCGTCGTAGCCGCCCGCTTCCGCGTACTCGGCGACCGCCGTCGCGTAGGCGATGTGCGCGACCTCATCGTCCTGCTCGATGGCGGCGTCCTCTGCCGAGTCGAGTCGCGTCATGGCGGTGCGGATGCGCGCGGGCGCGACGGAGCCGAGCAGGCCGGCGACCGTCAGCCCTGGCTGGCCGACGCCGACGAGCTGGTCCATCACGCCGAGCGCGCCGTCGCGGTGCACGACGCCCGAGAGCGCCGGGAGCTCGCCGCGGACGATGCGCAGCAGGGTCGTCTTGCCCGCGCCGTTCTCGCCGATGAGCGCCGTGGTCGTACCGGCGGCGACGTGGAACGAGACGTCGTCCAGCAGCGGTTCGCCGTCCGGCAGCGCGAACGAGACCTGGTCGATGTGCAGGTGCGACATGGCATTCACCGCCGCTGCGCCGCGGCACGGGCGCTCGCCGGCGACGAGCCGATCAGGCTAGCACTGCTCGCGAGGCGACGATGGCGTCCCCGCTGCCCTCCGTCGGATCGCGCACCTCGTCCGTCCTAAGGTGGAGGCATGAGCACCCCCGACGAGCAGCTGCAGCGCTACCGGCGCTCGATCGACAACATCGACGCCGTGCTCATCCACACGCTCGCCGAGCGGTTCAAGCTCACGCAGGCCGTTGGCGAGCTGAAGGCCGAGCACGGCATGCCGCCGAGCGACCCGGGCCGCGAGCAGCGGCAGATCGCGCGCCTGCGGCGGCTGGCCGAGGACGCCGACCTCGACCCCGAGTTCGCCGAGAAGTTCATCACCTTCGTGATCGCCGAGGTCATCCACCACCACGAGCGGATCGCGGGCGCCGAGTAGCGCTCAGCGCGCGCGGCGGTTGTGCTCGCGCACCATCGCCGAGGTGCGGAAGAGGTCGCTGATCCACCAGATGGCGGCCGCGAGCGGCACCGCCAGCAGCAGCAGCGTCATCGGCCGGCTCGCACCCAGCACCATGACGAGCGCGGCGCACGCGGCGAACGAGAGCATCATCTGCGCGATGCCCGAGCGCAGCCGGCCGAGGTAGTAGCGGTGCGCGCCGAGCAGGCCGAGCACGATCAGCAGCAGATAGGCGGTCGTCAGCTGCTTCGCGAGGCCCTCCGGCGGCTGCGCCGCGGGCATCGGCCGCGCGGGCGCTCCCGGTGCGCCGCCGCCGGCCGCCGGGCGCGGCAGCGGCCCCGTGCCGCGCTGCGGCCGGTCGGCATCGCCGCCCCGCGCGCGGCTCGCCCGTCCGGAGGCGGTCGGGTCGAACGTCAGCGAGCGATCGAGCGTCGGGCGGTCCGGCCGGGCCTCCGGCCGCGTCGCCTCGCTCGGTGCCGACCAGGGCGCGTAGGCGCCCCAGTGCGAGCCGCTCCACCAGCGGCGCTTGCCGTCGGGGTCGTCGTACCAGCCTGGCTCGACGGGCTGCGGTGCACTCACGCGCTCCACTGTAGGACGACGCGGCCGCGCAGCGCCGCGTCCCTCGGCCAAGCCTGAGGCGCCGCCGGCGCCGTCAGCGGCGCTCGGCGGCCGCGGCGATGTCGTCGAGGTCCTGCTGCATCGCCTTGCGCGTCGCCGCCATGCCGAGTCGCGAGGTGAGCTTGGCCGCCACCCGCTGCAGCCACGAGGGCGAGAGGTAGCTGCCGCTGAAGCGCATCCGCAGCAGCGTGCCCTCCGTCTCGGCCGTGCCGCCGGCGCCCTTGCCTCCCGCGATCGGCTCGAGCGTGAACTCGGTGCGGTACGCCATGCCATGCGCCTCGGCAGCGATCATCGTCGACCGGCCCTCGTCGATGCCGACGACCTCGAGCTCCTCGGTCGACTCGCGCCCGAGCATCGTGCGCGTCTCCCGCCAGCGCGTGCCGATGCTGTACCCGACGCCGGCGAGCCGCTCGATGCGCGTCACGCCCGACAGCACCGCCTCGGCGCCCTCGAGATCCGTGATGACGCGCCACACCGCATCCGTCGACGCATCGATCGAGCGCTCGAGCGTCAGCGCGAGGTCGCTCATGCCGGCGGCCAGACGCCGATGACGAGCGCCATCGCGGTGATGATCAGCACCTCGTTGAGCGCCGTGTGGCCGGTGACGCGGAAGCCGCGCGGGTCGAACGCGTCGTGCACGATCACGCGCGCGAGCGTGAAGCCGATGAAGAGGATCCAGCCGGTCACGAGCGCGTTGAGCAGGAAGCTGCCGCCGTAGAACGCGTGCGAGATCCAGGTGGCGCCCGCGAGCACCCAGGCGGTCGCGAACGCGCACACGATGATGAGCGGGTAGACCCACGCCTTGGGGCCTGCCCCGACCGACTCGGGCGTGTGCCCGATGGCCTTCATCCACGAGGTGCCGAG
>DASSWM010000111.1:0-2389 GCA_035704865.1 Agrococcus sp. | reverse complement strand
CGTCGCCGGCGGCGGCGCGACGACCGCGGGCGGGTGCGCCTCGGGCGGCGGCGTCACCGACGCCGGTGGCGGGCCCGCCGGGCCGCTCCCGGCCAGCGCCGCGCCCGTCAGCAGGGCTGCGGCGACCGTGACCATGCGAGGGCCGGGCCTCATGTCCCCCATGATCCGCCTCGGGGGCGCAGATCGGCAGAGGCGCGTCGTCAGCGCGTCGGATCGTTGCGCATTCGTGATGCCTGCGCGATCGGCTCGATCGCGGCGCGCACCGCCTGCGCCGCGTCCGGTCGAGCCGGCGTGCGCGTCCACGCCACGAGGGCCGCGCACGCGGCCGCGACGATCGCGACCGGCGCGACCGCCGCATCCGTCGACTCCGGCAGCGCGTCGCGCTCGAGCGCGAGCGCGAGCGCGGCCCGGTCGATGAGGGGCTGCAGGCGCGCGGGCGCGCCATCGCGCAGCGCGTCGACCGCGCCCATCGCCTCCGCGTCCCGCAGCGCCGTCGGCGGCGTCGTGCCCCACGGCTCGACCGCGAGGGCGAGCGCCTCGACGAGCCTGCCGAGCGCATCCCCGTCGCCCGTCGCGATCGCGTCGCCCGCCCGCTCGATCGCCGCATCGAGCCCGACCCACAGCGCGTCGGCCTTCGACTCGCAGTAGGAGAAGACCGTGCCGCGCGAGACGCCAGCGCGGCGGGCGATGTCGTCGACGCTCACAGCGTCGTAGCCGCGCTCGAGGAAGAGCTCGAGCGCAGCCTCGTGGATGGTCGCGGCGCTCGAGGCGCGCGGCCTGCCGGGGCCTCTCGACGATGCCATGGGAATCCTTCCTCGGGTCTATTGTTGCACTCGGTATTGATATCCGCGCCGTGCGCGGCGCCCTCCGAGGAGCACCCGTGACCACCATCCCATCCGCCGCTCGCTCAACTGACCCGGCACGGCCGCACACCGCGACCCGCCGAGTCGCGGCGGCCGCCACCGTCGGCACCGCGCTCGAGTCCTACGACTTCTACACCTACTCCTACTTCGCGGCGTTCTTCGCCGGGCCGTTCTTCTTCTCGGCGCTCGGCGAGGCCGGCGCGCTGCTCGCCTCCTTCGCGACGATCGGCATCGCGTTCGTGGTTCGCCCGATCGGCGCGGTGATCTTCGGCCACATGGGCGACCGCATCGGGCGACGCTCGACGCTGCTCGTCACGATCGCGCTCATGGGCGTCGCGACGGGGCTCGTCGGCTTGCTCCCCACGGGCGAGGGATGGGCGCTGTTCGGCGCGATCGCGCTCGTGCTGCTGCGCATCGCGCAGGGTCTGTCGCTCGGCGGCGAGTGGGGCGGCGCCGTGCTGCTGGCGACGGAGCACGCCGACGCCCGGCGCCGGCCCTTCTTCGCCTCGCTGCCGCAGCTGGGCTCCCCCATCGGCTCGGTCGCGGCCGGCGGCCTCATGCTCGCGATGTTCTTCGGGCTCGGGCCCGAGGCGATGGCCGCGTGGGGCTGGCGCATCCCGTTCCTGCTCGCGATCCCGCTCATCGCCGCCTCGCTCTACCTGCGCTGGTCGATCGACGAGACGCCCGTGTTCAAGGAGCTCGCGGCCGAGGGCAGGCGCGAGCGCATGCCGGTCGTCGCCGCGATCCGCACCCAGCCTGCCGCGTTCGGCGTCGCGATCCTCGTAGCGCTGCTCGGCATCGGCTCGTACTCGCTCATGAACACCTACACGATGGGCTACGGCGTCACGCAGCTCGGCTTCGACGAGATGCAGCTGCTCACCGCCGCGACGATCGGCGGACTCCTGCAGTTCGTCATGGTGCCGCTGTTCGGCTGGCTCGCCACCCGCATCGGCTCGGCGCGCGTCGTCGCGCTCGGCGCCCTCGGCACGCTACTGATCGCCTTCCCCATCTATTGGCTGCTCGGCAGCGCCACCTTCGCGGTGCTCGTGGCGCTCATGGTCGTCGGCGGCATCCTGCCGACCGCGTCGTGGGCGGCGCTCGGCGGCACGATGCAGGAGCTCTTCCACGGCCGCCACGCCTACTCGGCGCTCTCGGTCGCCTACGCGCTCGCCGCCGTGCTCTCCGGCTTCATCCCCTACCTGACGGCCGAGCTCGGCGTGCTCACCGGCGGCGCCTGGTGGCATCCGGGCATCGTGCTCGCCGCGCTGTCGGCGCTGACGCTCGTCGGCGCCGTCATGGCACAGCGGATGCGTCACCTCGGCGACGAGGACGCCGACGCCGCGCTCGCGGTCACCGTCGAGCCGGTGCCCGAGCCCGCCTGATGCGCACGCCCGCCTGATGCGCACGCCCGGCTGATGCGCACGCCCGGCTGATGCGCACGCCCGGCTGATGCGCACGCCCGCCTGATGCGGCCGAGCCGTGGCTGCGACCCGCACAACGCAAGCCCGTACGAGCGAACTCGCCGA
>DASSWM010000110.1:0-3048 GCA_035704865.1 Agrococcus sp. | reverse complement strand
GATGCGCAGCTCGACGAACCCGTCGTCCCTCGTGTACTTGATGCCGTTCGAGACGAGGTTCTCGATCACCTGGGTGATGCGGCGCGCGTCGACGTCGACCTCGATGCCCGGCCCGTCCACGAGCCGCAGCTCGACGCCGCGGCGGCGCGCGCGATGGGCGAGCGTCGCCACCGCATCCTCGGCGAGCGCGCGAAGGTCGGCAGGCTGGGTCTCGAGGTGCAGCTCGCCGCGGCTCATCTCGCCGACGATCAGCAGGTCCTCGACGAGCGCCCGCAGCCGGTCGGCGTTGCGCTGCACGATCGAGAGCCACGACCGCAGCGACTCCGGCAGCTCCTCGTCGAGCGCGAGCTCGAGGAAGCCTTGGATCGAGGTGAGCGGCGTGCGCAGCTCGTGCGAGACGAGCGCGACGAAGTCGTCGCGGTCCTCGAGCATGCGCATGTAGGCGGTGACGTCGTCGACCGATGCGATCGACCCGCGGAACTCCCCGTCGATCATGAGCGGGCGCGACGACATCGTGATGGCGAACAGGTCGTGGCCGGGGCGCGAGATCCAGCAGACGACGTTGTCGAACGCCTCGCCGCGGGCGGCGCGCAGGAACGGCGAGCGCTCCTGCGGGATCGCGCGCCGGCTGTCGAGCTCGAGGAACCGCACGCCGTCGAGCATCGCGTCGACGCCGTCGCCGGCGAGCGACGGATGCGTGCTGAAGGTGGAGTTCACGCGCACCACGTGCCCCTGCGAGTCCAGCAGCAGCAGGCCGACGCGCGCGGTCTCGAAGATCGCGTCGAGCAGCTGCGCGTCGGCGTCGCGCTGCTTCGCGATCGCGGCGCGGTCCCGCTCGCGATCGAGGATCGCGCGCTGCTGGCGCTCGATCGTGCGCGCGTACTGATCGGCGAACCAGGCGGCGCCCACGAGCGACAGCGGCACGAGCACCGTGCCGACGGCGTTCGCCGTGAGTGTCACGCCGACCGAGTGCGGGATGCGCAGCGCCATGACGCCCCCCGCGGCGATGCTGACGAGCACGACGAGCCCGATGCCCATGCGCCGCCCCGCGATGCCGAGCCAGAACGCCGGCACGACCGCGAGCATCGCGATGATGCGCGGCACCTCGGCGTCGGCGATGAGCACGGTGATCGCCGCGAGGTTGATCGCCGGCACGACGATGGAGCGCCACTGCGACTCCCGGCCCACGAGCGACAGCACGGTCGCGACCCCGATGCCGCCCACGGCGATCCAGGAGGACGGATGGGTCCACACGTCGTCGTGGACGAGGGTGAAGACGGCGAACACGAGCACCACGACCGCGGCGTAGACGAGCTGCACGCCGCCCAGCTGCAGGCCGGCCGCCGGGAGCGGGCGGTCGCGCGCGGGCGCGCGATCCGGCGCCGCGACCTGCTGCGCGTCCGTCACCGGCGGCGGTTGCCGAAGATGCCGCGCACGACGTCGCGGATCATCGCCTGGCCCGAGCGCGAGCCGAGGAAGTCGGTGATGACGTTGCCGCCGGAGCGGGAGGAGCCGCCGGACGAGCCGCCGGAGCGGTTGCGCCGCGCCTCGGCCTCGAGCCGCTCGGCCTCCTCGGCGGCCGCCTGCCGCGCCGCCTCGTCCTGCTCGGCGCGCTGCGCCGCCTGCAGTCGCGCCTGCAGCATCTCGTAGGCGGATTCGCGGTCGACGGCCTCGCCGTACTTCGCGAGCAGCGGCGACGCCTGCACGGTGCGCTCGATGTCGGCCTCGGGCGTCGGGTCCATCGACCCCTGCGGCGCGCGCAGCCGCGTCCAGGCGACAGGCGTCGGCGCGCCGCGCTCGCTCATGACCGTCACGATCGCCTCACCGATGCCGAGGCTCGTGAGCACGTGCTCGAGGTCGTAGCCGCTCTTCGGATACGTGCGCACCGTGGCGCGCAGCGCCTTCTCGGCATCGGGCGTGTGCGCGCGCAGCTGGTGCTGCACGCGGGAGCCGAGCTGCGCGAGCACGTCGCCGGGCACGTCCTTCGGCGTCTGCGTGACGAAGAAGATGCCGACGCCCTTCGATCGGATGAGCCGCACGGTCTGCATGATGGCGGCCAGGAAGTCCTTCGAGGCGTCCTTGAACAGCAGGTGCGCCTCGTCGAAGAAGAACACGAGCTTGGGCTTGTCGACGTCGCCGACCTCCGGCAGATCCTCGAAGAGGTCGGCGAGCAGCCACATGAGGAAGGTGGAGAACAGCGCAGGCTGGCTCGCGACGCCCGGCACCTCGAGCAGGCTCACGATGCCGCGGCCGTCGGGCGTCGTGCGCAGGAACTCACGGGTGTCGATCTCCGGCTCGCCGAAGAAGACGTCGGCGCCCTGCTCGCTGAAGGCGGTGAGCTCGCGCAGGATGACGCCCGCGGTCTGCGTCGAGATGCCGCCGAGGCGCTTGAGCTCCTCCTTGCCCTCGTCGCCCGTGAGCCACAGCAGCAGCTCGCGCAGGTCCTTGAGGTCGACGAGCGGCAGCCGCTGGTCGTCGGCGTAGGCGAACACGATGCCGAGGCTCGACTCCTGCGTGTCGTTGAGGCCCAGCACCTTCGACAGCAGCGTCGGGCCGAAGTCGAGCACCGTCGCGCGGATGGGCACGCCGTGCCCCACGCCGCCGAGCGCGAAGTACTCGACCGGGGACGCCTTGCCCTCCCACGGCTGGCCGATGCCGGCGGTGCGGGCGAGCAGCTTGTCGTCCGACTCCCCCGGCGTCGCGATGCCCGAGAGGTCGCCCTTGATGTCGGCGGCGAACACCGGCACGCCGGCCGCGGAGAGCTGCTCGGCGAGCACCTGCAGCGTCTTGGTCTTGCCGGTGCCCGTCGCGCCCGCGATGAGGCCGTGCCGGTTCACCATCGCGAGCGGGATGCGCACGGGCGTCTCGGCATCCGCGTCGCCGTTCACGAGCGCGCCCATCTCGAGCGCCGCCCCGTCGAACGCGTAGCCGGCGCGGATCGCGCCGACCGCCTCCGCATCGAGCGGACCCTCGACGTCGTGCTCGGGCACCGTCGCTCCCGGCTCCGCCGGGTCGTCGGGGTCGGCGGGCGCGGGGGCGGACTCGGGC
>DASSWM010000109.1:0-3275 GCA_035704865.1 Agrococcus sp. | reverse complement strand
GTGCGAGCTCACCTACGGCGAGGACGTCAACTGGTACCGCAACATCGTCGCGGCGGGCGGATGCGTCCTGGTCGTCGGCGGGGTCGAGCACGAGATCGTCGCGGTCGAGCCGTACCCCACCGACGCTGGGCTGCGCGCCTTCGGCGGCGCCAAGGCCCTCGTCCTGCGGCTGCTGCGCCGGCACGAGTTCCGGCTGCTGCGCACCGCGGAGCCGCAGCGGGGTCCGCTCAGCGCCGCAGGCTGAGCTCGACCATCGGCAGCTGGGCGACCGGCCGCCCGGTGGCCTTCTCGATCGCGCCGCGCAGCAGCTCCCAGTCGCGCGGCCGCGCTCGGCGGTAGCGCTCGAGCGCCGCCGCCGACTCGTCGTCGGGCAGCATGCGCGCCCGTGCCGGCGCGCGGCGGATCGCGCCGATGCTCACGAAGCAGGCGGGGTGCGCGGCGAGGTTGCGGTACCACTGCGCCCGCGTGCCGAAGCCGCTCACGATGACGATGCGGTCGCGCGCGGGCCGCTCGACCACCTCGAGGCACACGTACCGCCGCAGCCCCGACGTGCGGCCGCGGTGCTCGAGCATGAGGATGCGCTCGCCCAGCAGCCGGCCGAGCCCGGCGCGGTAGAGCGCGATCGGTGCGCGCACGAGCGAGCGCGTCCGGAGGATGCGGGCCATGAGACCGGAGAGCGACAGGTCCATGCGCGCCACGGTAGTGCCGGCCGCCCGGACGTCCGCCGGGCGCCGGGTGCGGTCGCGCTCGCGGGCGCCGCCCGCCGCTGACGGCGCGCGGTCGCGCCGCTCGTCGCGCAGGCCGGCGACGCCCCGCGCGCCGGTACCATCGAGGGCGGTGCCATCGCACCGCATCCGAGCACCGCATGCCACCGACACCGACAGCGAGAGCGAGCGCATGAGCCCCATTGCCGCACCCGAGCCGACGCCCGCGACGGCGACCGACGGAGTCGCGTGGGACGCGCAGGTGCTCGCTGGCCAGCCCCGCGCGCACTACATGCAGTCGGATGCGTGGGCCCGCACGCGCGAGCAGAGCCCCTGGCGGGCGCTCCGCGACGTCGTGACCGTGCCCACCGGCACCGGGACGTCCGACGCCGGCGGCACCCGCGAGCTGCCGATCCAGCTGTTCGAGCGCACCGCGCCGCTGGCCGGACGCATCCTCTTCCTCCCTCGCGTCGCCGGCATCGACGCCGCCGCGATCGACGCGATCACCGCGCGCGCCAAGGCCTACCCGAAGCGCTGGTTCGGGCTGAAGATGGAGACGTTCCAGGCGGAGGACCCTGAGCTCATCGCCGCGTTCGAGCGCAACGGCTGGGTGCCGGCCGCCTCGAGCCAATACCAGCACGCGGTCGCCGTCGACCTGACCGGCAGCCTCGACGAGGTCGCCGCCCGGTTCAAGAAGCGCGCCCGCAACTCCTACCGCGCCGCCGAGAACAAGTTCGGCGTGACGGTCTCGAAGGTCGAGATGACGCCCGAGAACGAGGCGGAGATGCACCGCCTGATCGGCGAGACGAAGGTGCGCTCGGGCGGCTACTTCCGGCACCCCGAGTACTTCCAGCGCATCTGGGACGTCTACAAGACGGTCGGGCAGGGCTACTTCTACGTCGCGCACTACGAGGGCGAGGTGCAGTCGATGGCGTTCGTGATGCGCTTCGGCGACACCGCCTGGTACAAGGACGCGGGCTCGATCCGCGAGAACGCGAAGATCTTCGCGCCCTACCTCATGCAGTGGAAGATCATGCAGGACCTCCACGCCGAGGGCGTGACGCTCTACGAGCTCGCGAACATCCCCGACCCGGCCGAGTGGGAGACGAGCGACATCCGCGGCCTCTACACGTTCAAGACCGCGTGGGCGCCCGAGCCGGTCAAGTACATGCCGACGTACGAGCTGCCGCTGTCGCGCGGGTTCGCTCTCTGGCACAAGGCCGGCCGGTGGCTGCGCGCGGTCTACACGCGCCGCACGGGCGACGCCTGGTACTAGCCGCCCTGTCCTCCGGTGATCGAGTCGCGCGCAGCGCGCATCGACGTCACGCCCGCCCCGAGCTGCGCCGCTTGATTCTGCGGGTTCTCGCAGTGTCACCCGGGCGCGGCGCCGCGCGGTGACTATCCTCACGGTGTGCGTGAAGACGAGACCGAGATCCAGGGCGACGGCCCCGTCGACGGCACGCCGCTCGGCTCGGCCGGATCCGCCGACCAGCAGGCGTCCCAGCAGCGACCGGCAGGCGCCGCTTCGGCCGCCGCTTCGAGCACCGACGGGCTGAGCACCGACGAGCCCGCGCCCGGCCCCGACCGCTCGCTCGTCCCGCCCACCTCGGTGCCCGCTCCCGAGATGCAGCCCGCCCGCCGCGAGGGGGAGTGGGAGGCGTGGGCGGATGCGCTGCGTCGCGTGGGCGGTCGCAGCCCGCTCACCGACTTCATCGACACGACCGCCACCCGCATCGAGCTCTCGGCAACCCACCCGGGCGGCCTGGCACAGTTCATCACCGGTCGCCCGACGGCGCTCTCGAGCCTCATCCGCGACGACCTCGCGCTGCGCGCGGCGCGCTCCGCGGCCGCCTCGATCGCCTCGAAGGGCGTCGAGCTCGCCGCCGCCCGCTCGATCGACGCCGTGCACCTGGGCATCGGCATGGCCCGCTTCCCGCACGGCGACGGCGAGGTCTACGGGCCGGTGCTGCTGCGCCCGCTCGTCGTGCGCCGCCGCGGCCGCGACTTCGAGCTGCAGCTGCTCGGGCGCCCGTTCGTCAACCCGCGCCTGGCGAGCATCCTACGCGGCCACCACGGCGTGCGGCTCGACGAGCGGCAGCTCATCGACCTCGGCTCGGGCGAGGGCACCTTCACGCCCAACGCCGTGCTCGACGCGCTGCGGCAGGCCGCGGCGCACGTGCCCGGCTTCACGGTCGAGGCGCGCCTGCTCGCATCCACCTACGCCGACGTGGGCGAGCCGATGGCCGCCGACCTGCAGCAGCAGGAGCACGACGTGCTCGACGCCGTGCGCGGCGACGAGCAGGCGGCGTGGCGCCTGCGCGAGGGCCGCGCCGGCATCGACGAGACGCCGCAGGACGCCCGCGACCCCGACGTCGACCGGCTCGTGCTCGACGCCGACGGCGAGCAGGACGCCGTGATCGCCGAGGCCGCGGCCGGCAACTCGCTCGTCGTCGAGGCGCTGCCCGGCACGGGCCTGACGCAGACGCTCGTGAACGTGATCGCGGCGCTCGTCGGCGACGACAAGCGCGTGCTCGTCGTGAGCCCGCGCCGCGCGACGCTGCGCGACATCGC
>DASSWM010000108.1:0-8975 GCA_035704865.1 Agrococcus sp. | reverse complement strand
GTCGGAACGCCGGCAGGATCCGCTGCTCGCAGGCGCCGCCCAGTTCGCCGCGCCCCGCGGCGGTTCGGCAACGGCGGCGGCGATGATCGCCGGCTGGACGGCGGCTGCGGCGAAAGGCAACGGCGGATCGTCCGAACGGCTGCGGCTGGCCGCGACGATCCTTGCGCTGGCCTCGGCGCACGTCGAGCCCAACTGGCGCGCGCGCCACGCTTTCGAGTGGGCGATGGACAAGCGCTGGCTCGGGATCGGTCCCGAAGGCCGCGCCAGCATCGCCGCGGCGCTGAGCGCGAGCGCCGTCTCGGCGAGCATCGGCCCCAGCGGCATGCCCGCGGCGGCCTCGGGCGCCGCCAGCAGCGCGCCGAGCCAGGCGAGCGTCGGCGCGACGAGCGGCGCGAGCACGGCGGCGCTGTGCAGCCTCGGGTCGTGCAGGCGGCCGCCGCGGAGCGCGAGCACCGCGACGGCTGCCTGGCCCACGCCGGCGGCCAGCAGCGGCACCGCCAGCCACGGCACGGAGGCGGCGCCCACCGCGAGTGCGATGAGCGCCGCCCCGAGCGCTGCTACGGCCCCCGTCATCCGCATCAGCGCGTCCATGGATCCCCCTTACGCGGTCGCGTGGCGCGACGTGGTGCTGCGGTCGAGCGCGAGGCCCGTGCCGAGCAGCACGATCGCCGACGCGAGGTGCAGGATGTGGTCCGCGGTGTTGAGCGCCAGGATGTTCAGCGCCGTGCCGACCAGGAAGAACCCGACGATGCCGAGCAGCAGGTAGACGGCACCGACCGTGGTGTTCGTCGCCTTGGCTGCGGGCGTGCTGCGCATGCCCGCGATCAGCAGCGCGGCGCCGATGAGCAGGTGGGCGATGTTGTGCAGGTGGTTGACCTGGAAGATGCCCAGGAGCAGGCCGCCCTCGGGGCCGGCGAAGTTCGCGCCGGCCACGAAGAGGCCGAGCACGCCGACGAGCAGGTAGACGGCGCCGAAGATCGTGGCGACGAGTCGGTTCGGGGACTGGTTCATGACTCCTCCTTCTGTCTAGGCCGTTGCCGGCCTGCCCGCCACGGTGGCGAGCAAGGTGTCGGACAGGGTTCGGAGCCCATGCCGACCCGGATTGCATCTGGGGTACACGATCCCTGTCGGTGGCCAGGTGCACAATGGGTCACATGGTGGCTACCGGGGCCGAGGCATCCCTGACCGACGCGAACGCACGAGTCCAGGAGCTGCGGGCTCGGATCGAGGAGGCGAGCGCGGCGTACTACGACCGCGACGCGTCGATCATGTCGGACGCCGACTACGACGCGCTCGTGCGCGAGCTCGACGAGATCGAGCGCGAGCACCCCGAGCTGCAGAGCCAGGACTCGCCGACGCAGGCGGTGCAGGGCGGCGCGGCGAGCGGGCTGCCGACGATCGAGCACCGAGAGCGCATGCTGAGCCTCGACAACGTGTTCTCGATCGACGAGCTGCGCGAGTGGTGCGCGAAGGCCGAGGCGGGGGCCGGTCGCAGCGTCGCGTGGCTCACGGAGCTGAAGATCGACGGGCTCGCGATCGCGCTGCGCTACGAGCACGGCGTGCTCACGTCGGCCGCGACGCGCGGCGACGGCCGCGTGGGGGAGGTCGTCACGCCCAACGCGGTGCGCGTCGCCGGTGTGCCTGAGCGCCTGGCCGGCACCGGGCATCCGCCCCTCGTCGAGGTGCGCGGGGAGGTCTTCATCCCGGTCGAGGCGTTCGAGCGGCTCAATGCCCTCCAGGCCGCGTTGCGCGACCGCTCGATCGAGGAGGACCGCGGCAAGTGGGAGCGGCGCCCGGCGGCCACGCGCGGAGCGTTCGACGAGGCGAAGGCGGCCGACCGGGCGGCGAGGCGGTTCCCCGCGTTCGCGAACCCGCGCAACGCGGCGTCGGGCGGGCTCCGCCAGCAGCTCGAGAAGAAGTCGGGCCTCGAGCGCGAGGCGGGCGAGGAGCGCATCGCGGCGCTCTCGATGTACGTGCACGGCTTCGGCGCGTGGCCCGACCCGCCGGTCGAGGCGCAGAGCGACGTCTACGGGCTGCTGGGCGAGTGGGGGCTGCCCACGAGCCCGCACGTCGCGGTGCTGCACGGCATCGACGAGGTCGTCGCGTACGTCGAGCGATTCGGCGAGCGGCGCCACGACGTCGAGCACCAGCTCGACGGCATCGTCGTGAAGGTCGACGAGCTCGCGCTGCACGACGAGCTCGGGATGACGAGCCGCGCGCCGCGCTGGGCGATCGCCTACAAGTACCCGCCGGAGGAGGTGCACACGAGGCTGCTCGACATCGTCGTGAGCGTCGGTCGCACCGGTCGCGCGACGCCCTACGCCAACATGGAGCCCGTGCAGGTGGCGGGCTCCGTCGTGCGGCAGGCGACGCTGCACAACCAGGACGTCGTCCGCGTCAAGGGCGTGCGCATCGGCGACACCGTCGTGCTGCGGAAGGCGGGCGACGTCATCCCCGAGGTGCTCGGGCCGGTCGTCGAGCTGCGCGACGGCACCGAACGAGAGTTCGTGATGCCCGAGCGGTGCCCGGAGTGCGGCACGCCGCTGCGCCCCATGAAGGAGGGCGACGTCGACCTGCGGTGCCCGAACGCCAAGGACTGCCCCGCGCAGGTGCGCGGCAGGGTCGAGCACATCGGCAGCCGCGGTGCGCTCGACATCGAGGCGCTCGGCGAGGTCACGGCGGCGGCGCTCACGCAGCCGAGCGTGCCCGCCGACCCGCCGCTGCCGACCGAGGCGGGGCTCTTCGCGCTCACGCTCGACCAGCTCGTGCCGATCGAGGTGGTCGTGCGCGACGCCGAGACCGGGCAGCCGAAGCTCGACGAGCAGACCGGCGAGCCCGTCGTGCGCCGGCCGTTCCAGGTGGTGCGCGACGAGTACCCGCCCGAGGCCGAGGGGCTCAGCGCGGCCGAGCGCCGCAAGACTGGCATCACGAAGCAGCGCGTCGCCTACCCGTCGAAGCAGGCGGAGACGCTGCTCGCCGAGCTCGAACGGGCCAGGACGAAGGAGCTGTGGCGGCAGCTCGTCTCGCTCAACATCCGCCATGTGGGGCCGGTGGCCGCCCGAGCGCTCGCCGACTGGTTCGGCTCGCTCGCGGCGATCGAGGCCGCGACCGCCGAGGAGCTCGCGCAGGTCGAGGGCGTCGGCCCGACCATCGCCGACGCCGTGGTGGAGTGGCTCGCGGTCGACTGGCACCGCGAGATCGTGCAGGCGTGGAGGGATGCGGGAGTGCGATTCGCGACGCCCGGTCACCCCGGTCCCGGCGCGGCCGCCGAGCGCGGCGGCGTGCTCGCCGGCCTCACGGTCGTCGCGACGGGCTCGCTCGAGGGCTACACGCGCGAGGGCGCGCAGGAGGCGATCATCGCCGCGGGCGGCAAGGCCGCCTCGAGCGTGTCGAAGAAGACCGACTTCGTCGCTGCCGGCCCCGGCGCCGGCTCCAAGCTCGGGAAGGCGGAGCAGCTGGGCATCCGCATCCTCGACGCCGCGCAGTTCCGCATCCTCGTCGAGCAGGGTCCGGACGCGCTGCCCGAGCCGGCGGGGGAGTGATGGACGCGATCGCCGTGCTCGTCGAGCAGCTCTCGCGCGTGCCCGCGGCGCTGCGCGCGGCCGTCGACGGGCTCACCCCCGAGCAGCTGACGGCCGCGCCGTCGCCGGGCGCGAACACCATCGGCTGGCTCGGCTGGCACATCGCGCGCGGCCAGGATGCGCAGGTCGCCGAGGTCGCCGGCACCGAGCAGGTCTACCTCACGGGCGACTGGCCCCGCCGCTTCGGGCTCGAGGCGGATGCGTCCGACACCGGCTACGGGCACGACCGCGGCGACGTGCGCGCGGTGCGGCCCGAGTCGGCCGACGCGCTGCTCGAGTACCTCGACGCGGTGCACCGGGCGACGCTCGACTACCTCGCCACCCTCACGGAGGCCGACCTCGACCGCGTCGTGGACGCATCCTGGGATCCGCCCGTCACGCTCGGCGTGCGCCTCGTGAGCATCGCCGACGACAACGTGCAGCACGTGGGCCAGGCCGCGTATGCGCGAGGGCTGCTGGGCGCGTGATCGATCGCCTCGCGATCGAGGGCTACCGGTCGATCCGCTCGCTCGTCGTCGACCTCGCGCCGCTCACGGTCGTGACGGGCCGCAACGGCACCGGCAAGTCGAGCCTGTACCGCGCGCTGCGGCTGCTGGCGGCGGCCGGTCAGGCCCGCGCGGTCGCCGAGCTGGCGGCCGACGGCGGACTCGACGCCGTGCGCTGGGCCGGGCCGGAGACGATCTCGCGCGCGGTCCGCGAGGGCGGGCCGACGCAGGGGCTCACGCGATCGGGCCCGGTCGCGCTGCGGCTCGGCTTCGCCGACCGCGAGGGCCTGGGCTATGCGATCGACCTCGGGCTGCCCGTGCCGCAGAGCACGCCGCACGCGCCCAGCCTGTTCGACCGCGACCCGATCATCAAGCAGGAGCACGTCTTCGCCGGGCTCGACCCGCGCCCCGCGGGCGTGCTCGTCGAGCGCAGGGGCGCGCTCGCGACGGTGCACGGCGAGGGCGGCCGGCGCGAGCTGACCCGCGGTCTCGCGCCCTGGACGTCGGTGCTCGACGAGCACTCGGGGCAGACGGATGCGCCGGAGATCGCGGGCGTGCGGCGCACGATGCGCTCGTGGCGGTTCCACGACGCGTTCCGCACCGATGCCGGCGCGCCCGCGCGGCAGCCGCAGGTCGGCACCCGCAGCCCGCGCCTCGACGACGACGGCGCCAACCTCGCCGCGGTGCTGCGCACCTCGGTCGAGGCTGGCTTCGACCGCGAGATCGACCGCGCGGTCGGCGACGCGCTCGACGGCTCGCGCCTCGAGATCGCCGTGCACGACGGGCGCATGACGCTCGTGCTGCACCAGCCCGGCATCCTGCGCACGCTCACGGCCGCGGAGCTCTCGGACGGCACGCTGCAGTACCTGCTGCTCGTCGCGGCGCTGACGTCGGTCGAGCAGCCCAGCCTCATCGTGCTCAACGAGCCCGAGCGCAGCCTGCACGCCGAGCTCATCGAGCCGCTCGCCGCGATGATCGCGCGCACGGCCGGGCGCACGCAGGTGCTCGTCGTGACGCATCAGCAGCAGCTCGCCGCGGCGCTCGGCGGCGCGCGCATCGAGCTCGAGAAGGAGCACGGGCAGACGGTCGTGGCCGGCCGCGAGGGTCTGCTCGACCAGCCCTCCTGGCACTGGCCGAAGCGCTGACCCGCTGCACAGGCATGGCGGGTACCGTGCCGCACATGGCTGATCGACAGGAAGTCCAGTCCGCCTTCGGCGAGGTCCTCACGATCGAGCAGGGGGACTCGCTCTCGCCCTACAGCGACGTGTGGGCAGCCCGCGTGCACGGCGGCGACGAGGACGTGCGCGCGGTCGTCAAGCGGACGTGGCGCAACCCGGCACCGCTCGAGGCGTGGCAGCGCACCCTGGTCGCCCGAGGCATCCGCACGGTCGCGCCCCTCGTGCCGGCCGTCGGAGTCGGCGAGGACGACGCCTTCGAGCAGTGGGTGGCCTACCCGCGCCTCGCGGGCCGCGAGTGGGACGGCGGCACGGACGACCTGGCGGCCGCCGGGCGGCTGCTGGGGCAGATGCACGCGGCCTCCGAGGGGCTCGCGATCGACGCGTTCCCGCCGTTCGAGTGGGGCAGCGCCGAGCGCGCGTCGATCGACGAGGACATCGAGGCGATCCGCGACACCGCCGCCGAGCACTGGCCGGGCGCCGACGTCTCCCGCTGGATCGACCAGCTCGACGGCTTCGCCGACACGCTCGAGCAGGTGCGCGCCGCAGGGCTGCCGCACCTGCCGGTCTCGCTCGACCATCGGGCGTCGAACCTGCTGTTCGACACCGAGGGCGCGCTCATGCTCGACCTCGAGAACGCGTCGCTCGCACCGCGGCTGCTCGACCTGGCCGTGGCGGCGCTGCTGTTCCCCCTCGAGCATGCGGGCGCGGGCGGCAGCGCGCTCGGCGGCGACGAGTGGGCGGCGTTCCGCGGCGGCTACCTCTCCGAGTGCCACCTCACGCGGCAGGAGCACGAGCTGTGGCCGGTCGCGCTCACCTACATGAAGCTCGAGTGGGGCACGTGGCACCTCACGGAGGGCGTCGAGACCGAGCCGGAAGGGAACCTCGCCTACCTCGAGGACCTGCTCACGCTCGACGAGGCGACGCGCTTCGCCCTCGCCTGACGCTCGCGCGGAGCCCGCGGGCGAGACGCGCGACTGACGCGGCAGCGGCTCGGCCGACCGGTTCGCACGGGGGCCGCACCGCTCCTATCGTGGAGCGCATGCCAGCAGACGAAGCGACGGATGCGCACCCCGCCGGTCGAGCGGCCGAGGCGCCGCGGCTCGTGTTCGCCCATGGCTCCGGGCACGTGGGCCGCGACGCCTTCCCGCTGCAGGCACTGGACTTCCCGGCCGCGGAGTTCCCGGTGCTGCCGGGCTACGGCGACGAGGAGCCCGCGGTCGGTGACGTCGCAGCTGCCGCGCAGGCGCTCGCGCTGCGCGCGGCCGACGCCGACGCGCTCGTGGGCTACAGCTACGGCGGCGTCGTCGCGGCGATCGCCGCGTGCATGGAGCAGCCTGCCGCGCTCGTGCTCATCGAGCCGGCGCTGTTCCAGCTCTCGCGCGATCGGCCGGCGACCGCGAGCCTCATCGAGCGCATCGAGCCGATCTACCTCGATCCGTCGCTCAGCGACGAGACCTTCGGCCGCAGCTTCCTGCGAGAGCTGCAGGGCGAGGACCCGGGCGAGCTCGTGAGCGAGGATGCGCTGCGCTGGTCGCGCCGCTCGCGGTTGCACGGCGCGCCCTGGCGGCACCGGATCGACCCCGAGGTGCTCGCCGAGACGCCCATGCTCGTGCTCACGGGCGGCTGGAACGCCGAGTACGAGGAGGTGGCGGCGGCGCTGACCGAGCTGGGCGCCGCCCACGAGGTGCTCGCCGGCCACGAGCACCGCGTCATCGACCATCCCGACTGCAGCGCACGCATCCGCGACTTCGTCCTCGAGCGCTGAGCGCTCAGGGCGGTCGCCCCGCCGTGCGCGCGCCGCGCCGCGGCAGCCGTCAGAAGAGCGGCGCCGCGACCGTCACCGGCTCGCTCGTCGAGGGCAGCTGCGTCGCTCGCGACCGCGCGCTCGGCGCCGGCGCCGCGAGCCCGGTGCCCGTCGCCGTGCGCACCGGCGCGAGCCCGTGCTCGCGCAGCAGCGGGCGGATGCGGTCGCGGAGCCAGTCACGGTAGTCGCGCCGCGCGTAGGCGCCGCGGCCGTAGATGCGGCCGTACAGCGGCATGAGGTGCGGATGCGCCTCGCGCAGCCACGCGAGATACCACTCGCGCGCACCGGGCCGCAGGTGCAGCGAGCTCGCGATCGCGCTCGTCGCGCCGGCCTCGGCGATGCTCGTGAACGCGCGGTCGAGATGCTCGCGCGTGTCGGTGAGCCCCGGCAGGATCGGCATCGCGAACACGGCGCAGTCGAGCCCGGCGTCGCGCACCGCGTGCACGGTCGCGAGCCGCGAGCGGGTCGTCGGCGTGCCCGGCTCGACCTCCTGCTGCAGCTCGTCGTCGAAGATCGCGATCGACATCGCGATCGAGACCGGCACGTCCTGCGCGATCGAGGCCAGCAGCGGCAGGTCCCGGCGCAGCAGCGTGCCCTTCGTGAGGATCGAGATCGACGCCCCGTGGCGGGCGAGTGCGCGCAGCACGCCGGGCATGAGGCGGTAGCGGCCTTCGGCGCGCTGGTACGGGTCGGTGTTGGTGCCCAGCTGCACGGCGGCGACGTCGCGGCGCGGGCCCGCGAGCTCGCGCTCGAGCACCTCCACGAGGTTGGCCTTCACGACGATGCGGGAGTCGAAGTCCGCGCCCGCGTCGAGATCGAGGTAGGTGTGGGTGTTCCGCGCGAAGCAGTAGCGGCACGCGTGCTGGCAGCCGCGGTAGGGGTTGATGGTCCAGGCGCCGCCCATGAAGCCGTCGCCCGGCACGCGGTTCAGCGCGCTCTTCGCGGTGATCTCCAGGAACGACGCGCCGTCGAAGCCGGGCGTCGGCCACTGCTCGAGCACGCTCGCGCGCTCCTCGAGCCCGGGCAGCGCGTCGGCATCGACGTGCGTCGCGGTCTGCCCTTCCCATCGCATGTCGACTATTCGAACACACGTTCGATCGAGTCGCAAGCGACGCGCCGCCGACTGGGGTTGCCCGACCGGGTGCGCCCGCCGGCGCGCATAGGGTGCTGGACGTGAGCGGGAGTCGACGGATGCGCGTGCTGCGCCCCGCGCTCTGGGGCGCTGGGATCGTGGTCGCGTTCACCCTGCTGCTCACCCGCGCGCTGCGCCGTCCCGTCGCGGTGTGGCTCGACGTGCCGATCGCGCACGGCGGCTGGGCGCTGCTGGTCTCGGCCGCGATCGTCGCGACCGTCGGGCTCGGCGGCGCGTCGCTCTGGCACGCGCTCATGCTGCCGCGGCTCGTGCGCGTGCGCCGCATCGATGCGCTCATCGCCGCGCTCGGCGCCGGGATGCTGGCGCTCGCGATCGCCGTGGTCGTCGCGGTCGGGCTCGACGCGTCGCTCGCGCGCACGATCCTGCTCGTCTCGCTGCCGCTGTGGATCGCGGGCGCCGCGGCCGCGGCCCTCGCGATGGCGATGCTCGTCCATCACCGCCGGGCGCGGTCGCACCCGGCGGCCGGCACGGTGCTCATCCTGGGCGCGGGGCTGCGCGGGCGCGAGGTCGGCCCGCTCCTGCGCCACCGCGTCGAGCAGGGGGCGAGGGAGTGGCGGCGCGCGCTCGCCGCCCGCCCCGACGCGCGCATCGTCGTCTCCGGCGGGCAGGGGAGGGACGAGGTGCGCACGGAGGCGTCGGCGATGGCTGAGCACCTCGTGCGGCACCTCGCCGTGCCGGCAGCCGCGATTGACCTGGAGGAGGCGTCGACCACGACGCGAGAGAACCTCGAGCTGTCGCGACCGCTCGTGACGGGCCCAGGCCGCGCGCCGCTCG
>DASSWM010000107.1:0-2205 GCA_035704865.1 Agrococcus sp. | reverse complement strand
CGCGAGGTAGCCGAGGCCCGCCGCGATCACGGCGCCGCCGAGCCCCGCGCCGAGCGCGTTGCCGACGTTGAAGGCCGCGTGGTTCGTCGCGGCGCCCAGCAGCTCGGCGTCGCCCGCGATGCCCATGATGCGCGCCTGGATCGTGGGCGTGAGCACCGAGCCCGCACCGCCGATCATGAAGGCGAGCGCGAACATCGCCACCGGCTGCCAGCCCAGCAGCGCGAACAGCGCGAGGGAGACGATGAGCAGGGGGAAGGCGATGAGGATCGTGCGGCGCATGCTGCGGTCGCTCGCCCAGCCGCCGATCGCGTTGCCGATCGTCATGCCGATGCCGATCGTCGCGAGCAGCCAGGCGATCGCCGACTGCGGCAGCTGCGCGACGCGCGTGACGGTCTCGGCCGCGTAGGAGTAGACCGCGAAGAAGCCGCCGAAGCCGATGCAGCCGACGGCGATCATGAGCCACAGCTTCGGGTCGCGGAACGCGACGAGCTCGCGCTTGGCGCTGCGGGTCGGATCGCCGGGCATCTGCGGCAGCACGAGCCACGCGAGCGCGAGCGTGACGAGGAAGATGACGGCGACGGCCGCGTACGTCCAGCGCCAGCCGGCCGCCTGCCCGAGCCAGGTGCCCAGCGGCACGCCGATGACGTTCGCGATCGTGAGGCCCGACAGCGCGAGCGCGACGCCGGCGCCCTGCCTGCCCGGCCCCATGATGCGCGCGGCGAGCAGCGAGGCGACGCCGAAGTAGGCGCCGTGCGGGATGGCGGCGGCGAAGCGTGCGAGCAGGGTGAGCTCGAACGTCGGCATGAGCCCGCTCGCGAGGTTCGCGAGCGTGAAGGCGGCCGTGAGCAGCAGCACGAGCGTGCGCTGCGACATGCGCGCCGCCCAGATCGACACGAGCGGCGCACCCACGACGACGCCGAGCGCGTAGGCCGTGATGAGCCATCCGGCCTGCGCGATGCCGCCCGCCGGATCGGCCTCGAACCCGGGCACGAGCTCGGAGGCCGCGAGCGGCAGGATGCCCATCGTCGCGAACTCGGTCGTGCCGATGCCGAAGCCGCCGAGGGCCAGCGTGAAGAGCGCGAGGAACCGCCGCGCGGGAGAGAGCTGCATGCTGCCTCGATCGTACGCGGATGCGGTCCGCATGCGGTGCGGATGCGGGCGGACACCGGCGATCGTGCGGCCGGGGTCGCGCGCCGGCGCCAGTTCAGGTTAGGCTTGCCTTACCGAACTGGCTGGAGGAGCACGACATGGCGGGACCCGAGCGCGTCGCAGCGGTCGCACCGAAGTTCATCGAGCTCGAGGTGCTCGAGAACCAGCAGCTCTCTCCGCACATCCGGCGCGTGACGCTCGGGGGCGACGAGGTCTCGGCGATGACGCCGCAGGGCTACGACCAGTGGTTCCGCTTCTTCATGCGCCGCGAGGGGCAGGAGCAGCTGCGCATCCCCACGAGCCCGTCGACGTGGTTCCCGCAGTACCTGGCGATGCGCGCTTCGCAGCGGCCGTGGATCCGCAACTACACCGTGCGCGACTTCCGCCTCGCCGACGGCCAGCTCGACATCGACTTCGTCTGCCACGAGGACCCGGGCCCCGGCGCCGCATGGGCGATGCGGGCTGAGCGCGGCGAGCGCGCCGTGCTGCTCGACGAGGGACTGCTCTACAACGACGACGGCTGCGACGGCGACGTGCTCATGGTCGGCGACGAGTCGGCGCTGCCGGCGATCGCCGGCATCTGCGGCTCGCTCGACGAGCGCGTGCGCGGCACCGCCGTGATCGAGGTCGGTCACCGCGATGACATCCAGCACATCGCCGCGCCCACCGGCGTCGACGTGCGCTGGATCGAGCGCGGCAGCTCGCGCGCCGGCGACGCGGCCCTCGAGGAGCTGCGCGGGCTGCGCATCGCCGACGACCTGGGCTACGCCTACTCGGCGGGGGAGCAGGCGCTCGCGACCGGCGCCCGCAGGCACCTCGTGCGCGAGCACGGCATGGACAAGCGCCGCATCACCTTCACCGGCTACTGGAAGCTCGGCAAGGCCTACGTCTCCTGAGCCGGCCCGGGGAAAGTTCGCCTGAACTTTCGCCTCTGTCACGTTGCGGGCAACGTGACGCGCGTTCTGACGCGTGACGACGCATCCGCTTGCCTATCGTGAAGATGTGCCCACCACAGCTTCTGCCGCCACCTCCGGTGCAGGCGCAGCCGTCGACACC
>DASSWM010000106.1:0-2086 GCA_035704865.1 Agrococcus sp. | reverse complement strand
TGATGCGTTCGGTGAGCGCGTCCTCGCCAAGCAGCCCACGCTTGATCGGGGTGCCGCAGCGGCGGCACGGCTTGCGGTCGCGGTGGGCGACCCAAAGCCGCCTGTCGCGCCGGGTGTCGCCGGTCGTGGTGCGCTCGTTGCGGTCGCGGTTGGCGCGAATCAGCCTGACAGCGAGGTCGAGCGCGGCCGCCGCATCTGTTGCCCCGACGGGTGTCTCGGGCAGCACGCCCCGCAAAAACAGCGTCTCGTTGCGGTAGTCGTTGCCGAGCCCGGCGATGACCCGTTGGTCGAGCAGGGCCAGCCCGATGGGCCGTTCGGGGTCGGCGGTGAGTCGCGCCAGCGCCTCGGCGCGATCGAACTCGTCGCGCAGCGGGTCGGGCCCCAGGTAGTCGATGAGGGTGCCCTCCTCGGCGCGCGGCACCAGATCAAGCTGCCCGAGCGCGAAGCCGACGGCCTGCACCTCGCCCGCCTCGAGCACGATGCGGGCCTCGAAGGCGGGCCGCCGCCACCGGTCGCCGCGCGCGTAGACGTGCCAGACGCCCTCCATCTTCAGATGCGAATGGATGCTCGTCGTCGCCGTGCGCGTCACCAGGTGCTTTCCGAAGGCTTCCGTGCCCTCGACGGTTTCTCCGCTGAGGTCGACGGTCGCGTGCTGCGGTACGCGCACGTCGCAGCGCGTCAGCACTCGCCCGGTGAGGGCGGCGTCGAGCCGGCGGGCTGCTCGGTGGACGGTGTCTCCTTCGGGCACGCGATCACACTCGCAGTCTGAGGCCCTGGGGCGTGGCGACGAAGCCAGCGGCGGTGAGGGCGTCGGCGAGAACCGTGCCAAACACGCTGTGCTGGTTGACCCGCTCGACGCGCAGCGACCGCAAGCGTGCGCGCACGGTCGCGGCCAACTCGGCGGCGGCCGCGGCAAGTTCGGCCTCGTCGTCGGTGAAGGTGAGGGCGCTCTTGCCGCCGCGCTCGAGGTAGACGGCGAGGTGCCCGTCGACGAGCGCGACGAGCGAGCCGGCCTTGCGACCGGGGCGGTGCTTGGTCGACTCGCCGCGCGCCTCGGCGGCCGCGTCGACCCGCGCGTCGGGCCAGGGAAGGGCCGCGCCGTACGGGTTTGCCGGGTCGGTGGCGGCGAGCACGACGGCCTGCAGCGCGGGGGCCGCGTCGGGGTCACGGGTGAAGGTGCGCAGCCGGTCGACGGTCGCCGGGGTGCCGAACTGCGCGGCACCGAGGTGGTCGACGAAGTAGCCGCGCCGCACGCGCCCCGCCTCTTCGAGCTGCGCGAGCACCTTGTAGAGCAGGGCGAAGCCGCCGGCGACGTCTTCAGCCTGGGCGGCGCCGCGGGTCACCACGCCGTGTCGTTCGAGCAGGGTTTCAGCCAGGTGCGCGGTGCGCCGCGTGACGTCGCCGTCGCGCTCGGGCAGCAGGGCCCAGCGCCCCGCCGCGGTGGGCGGGCCGGTGCGCAGCGCCAGGGCGGAGGCTCCGGCGGCGGCCGAGCCGCGCATCCCCGACCCCGACGGCCGCGCATACCCGCCCATCGTGCGCGACCGTGCGCGCGGCGCTCGCCGGCGACCGGCCGTGCGGCTCGACGTCGAGCCGAGCAGCGCGCGCACCGGCGCGATCGTGTCGTTCGTGAGGTGCCCTGACCAGACGAGGCTCCACAGATCGGCGACGAGGCCGGTGTCGTCGGCGTCGTGCAGACCGCCCGCCAACTGCCGGAAGAAGAACCCGCCGCCGCCCTCAAGCAGCGACACGATTGCCTGCTGCCGCTCGCTCAACTCATCACCCAGCGGCGGTCGAAGGCTCAGCGGCGCCAGCTCGGCCAGATGCAGGCTCAGCCAGCCGTCGTTGCCGGGCAGCGACCCCTCGCCCGCCCAGACGACCTCACCCGACGCGGTCAGCTCGTCGAGCCAGGCCGGCGAGTAGTCGCGCACCCGTGACGGCAAGACGAGCGACTCCCAGGCGCTGGCGGGCAGCGCGACGCCCTGCAGCTGTTCGATCGTCTGCAGCACCCCGTCGATGCCGCGCAAGCTTCCGCCGACGTGCTGCCAGGCGGGCAGAAAGCGGCCAAGCGAGCCCGCGCTGACGGGCT
>DASSWM010000105.1:0-2286 GCA_035704865.1 Agrococcus sp. | reverse complement strand
AACTCGGTGAACGACGACCGCATCGAGGGGCAGAAGACCGCCGCGCTCGAGATCGTCGACGTGCTGGGCGACGCGCCCGACATCCACTGCATCCCGGTGGGCAACGCGGGCAACATCACGAGCTACTGGCGCGGCTACTCGCTCGCCGAGACCTCGGGATCCGCCACGAAGCGGCCGCGCATGCTCGGCTTCCAGGCCGCGGGCGCCGCGCCCATCGTGCGCGGCGAGGTCGTGCGAGAGCCCGACACCGTCGCGACCGCCATCCGCATCGGCAACCCGGCGTCGTGGCAGCAGGCGCTCGCGGCGCGCGACGAGTCGGGCGGCCACATCGGCGCGATCGACGACACCGCGATCCTCCGCGCGCAGCGGCTGCTGGCCTCGTCGACGGGCGTGTTCGTCGAGCCCGCCTCGGCGATCTCGGTCGCGGGCCTGCTCGAGCGGCACGCCGCCGGCGAGATCCCGGCCGGCTCGACCATCGCGCTGACGGTGACGGGCCACGGGCTCAAGGACGCGCAGTGGGGGCTGAAGCTCGAGGACGGCACGGACGCCGCGCCCGAGTCGGCCGACGCCGACACGGCGCAGGTCGCGCAGCTGCTGGGGCTCGCGTGAGCGGGGGAGCGATGCCCGGCGACATGCGCGGCGCCGGCGTCCCCGTGGGCCGCCGGGTGCGCGTGCGCGTGCCCGCGACGAGCGCCAACCTCGGGCCTGGCTTCGACACGCTCGGGCTCGCGCTCAACGTGCACGACGAGCTCGAGGTCACCGCGACCGCGTCCGGCGTGCGCGTGCACGTGACGGGCATCGGCGAGGCCGGCGGCGAGCACAGCGTGCCGACCGACGAGACGAACCTCGTCGCGCGCTCACTGCTGCACGTGCTCGACCGCGTGGGCGTCGCGGCGCCCGGCCTCGAGCTCAGGGCGACCAACAGCATCCCCCACGGCCGCGGCATGGGCTCCTCCGGCGCCGCGATCGTCTCGGGCGTGCTGGCCGCCAAGGGGCTGCTCGCCGGCATCGTCGACGTCAGCGACGACGATGTGCTGCGCTACGCGACCGAGCTCGAGGGCCACCCCGACAACGTCGCTCCGGCGATCTTCGGCGGACTCACGATCGCATGGGTCGACGAGACGGGGCCGCGCCACAAGCAGCTCGCTGTGCACCGCGGCGTCTCGCTGCTCGTGGCCGTGCCGGAGGCGACCATGTCGACCTCGCTCGCGCGCAGCCTGCAGCCCGAAGCGGTGCCGCACGCGGACGCGGTCTTCAACGTCTCGCGCTCGGCGCTGCTCGTCGCGGCGCTCACGCAGAGCCCCGAGCTGCTGCTCGACGCGACCGAGGACCGCCTGCACCAGACCTATCGCGCGAGCGCCATGCCCGCCACGAGCGAGCTCATCGGGCAGCTGCGCGCGGCCGGCCACGCGGCGGTCGTCTCGGGCGCCGGCCCGTCGGTGCTCGTGCTCGCGGCCGACCCGGCGGCGAGGCTCGACGCGGCGAGGATCGTGGAGGAGCGGCCCGAGGCGTGGAGCGCGCGCCTGCTGGCGGTCGACATCCGCGGTGGTACAGTGGAGGCCATCCCCACCAGTGCCGCGGTCTAGCCCGGCCAGGGGTGTTTCTGACTCCACTCTCTGCATTTCTGATGCGCTCGACCGCCGAGCAGCTGTGACAGCTGATTCGGCCGTGGGCGCAGCGGGAGACAAGGTCCCATGCCCGCAGCCATCGCGCGCGGGCCGACAATCGAAGGAGCACTCGCGTCATGAGCGAGACGACCGACATCCAGGCGAACGACGCCGACACCACCCCGGCCGCCGAGCAGGCGCCGACCGCAGCCGCCGAGGCACCCTCCGCGGCTCCGGCCGACGAGCAGCCTGCGGCCGCCCAGACCGAGGCGCCCGCCGCCCCCAAGCGCAAGTCCCGCCGCGCGACGACGTCGTCGGTGGCGGCGAAGGCCGACGCGCCCGCCGAGGCCGCGGCCGAGCCGACCGCCGCTGAGACTGCCGCTGCGCAGGCCGGCACCGAGGACGGCGCCGAGGCGCCGGCCGAGAAGCCCGCGACCAAGCGCCGCGCGAGCACCCGCCGCACCGCCGCCGAGAAGCGCGCCGACGAGGCCGCCGCGGCCGAGGCTGCCGCAGGTTCGGGCGACGACACCGCCGCGCAGACCGATGCCGCGCAGGCCGGCGCTGCCGAGGGGGACGCCGAGCAGACCGAGACCGCGAAGCGCCCCGCTCGCCGCACGAGCCGCTCGCGCAAGGCCGACCAGGACGAGGCCGCGCAGGCCGACGCCGCGCAGGCCGACGC
>DASSWM010000104.1:0-23025 GCA_035704865.1 Agrococcus sp. | reverse complement strand
CGTGCGCGTCGTCGGGCCGACGGTCTCCGCGACCGTCACGTACCTCATCCCCGTCGTCGCCGTCACGCTCGGCGTCGTCGTGCTCGGGGAGCAGCTCGGCATCTGGCAGCTCGTCGGGGCGGCGGTCGTGATCGGCGCGGGCATCCTCGTCGGGCAGCGGCCGAAGGCGAGGGTCGCCGCGCCCGCCTGAGCCGGCCACGCCGACGACCGGTCGTGCGCGCCCTCGCGAGCCGACGCATCCGCCGTGCTTGGATCGGGGCGTGCAGCTCTACTCCAGCCGTCCCATGCGAGCCCTGTGGCAGGTGGTCGCCGACCTCGTCGCGATCGGCACGATCGTCGCCGCCGTCTGGATCTCGCAGCAGGTGCGCGACGCGATCGCCTCGCTCGGCGTCTTCGGCACGCAGATCGAGGATGCCGGCACGGGGTTCTCGACCACGCTGACGGATGCGGGCGAGGCGCTCGCGCAGGTGCCGTTCGTGGGCGAGGGCATCGCGCAGCCGTTCGTGGAGGCCTCGGGCTCGGCGGACGATCTCGCGGCGGCAGGCGTCGCGCTGCGCTCGGCCGTCGACGCGCTCGCCACCGCCGTCGGCACGGCGCTGTGGCTGCTGCCGGTGCTGCTGCTCGTGCTCATCTGGCTCATCCCGCGGCTACGGTTCGCGACCCGCGCCGGCGCGAGCAAGCGGTTCGCCGCCACGCGCGAGGGCCGCGACCTGCTCGCGCTGCGGGCGCTCGTCGGGCAGCCGATGGCGCGCCTGCTCGAGACGGTGCCCGACCCGGTGGCCGCGCTCCGCACCGCGGACCAGCCCTCGCTCGACGCGCTCGCCGCGCTCGAGCTGCGCTCGGCAGGGGTGCGAGCGCGGACGCCCTGACGACGCCGCATAGGATGGGGCGTCCCCCTCCCGCGATCAGGAAGCACCATGTCCGGACACTCCAAGTGGGCGACGACGAAGCACAAGAAGGCGGTCATCGACGCCCGGCGCGCCAAGTCGTTCGCGAAGCTCATCAAGAACATCGAGGTCGCAGCCAAGATCGGCGGCGCCGATCTGGCCGGCAACCCCACGCTCGTCGACGCCGTGCAGAAGGCGAAGAAGACGAGCGTCCCCAACGACAACATCGACCGCGCCATCAAGCGCGGCGCCGGCCTCACCGGCGAGTCGATCGAGTACGCGACGATCGTGTACGAGGGCTATGCGGCGAACGGCGTCGCCCTCATGGTCGAGTGCCTCACCGACAACAAGAACCGCGCGGCCGCCGAGGTGCGCACCGCGATGACGCGGAACGGCGGCACCATGGCCGACCCCGGGTCGGTCGCCTACAACTTCACGCGCAAGGGCGTCGTCTCGGTCACGAAGACCGACGAGGTCAGCGAGGACGACATCCTGCTGGCCGTGCTCGACGCCGGAGCCGAGGAGGTCACCGACCAGGGAGGCGGCTTCGAGATCATCTCCGAGGCGACCGATCTCGTCGCGGTGCGCACGGCGCTGCAGGAAGCCGGCATCGACTACGACGCGGCCGACGTCGAGTTCGTGCCGAACCTCAAGGTCGAGGTCGACGCCGACACCGCGCGCAAGGTGTTCAAGCTCATCGACGCGCTCGAGGACAGCGACGACGTGCAGAACGTCTACGCCAACTACGACGTGCCGCCCGAGGTGCAGGCGCAGCTCGACGAGGACGACGAGTAGCGGCGTGACGGCGTCGGTGCGCGTGCTCGGCGTCGACCCGGGCCTCACGCGCTGCGGCGTCGGCGTCGTCGACGTCGAGCGCAGGAGGCCGGCGCTCGTGCACTACGAGGTGCTGCGCTCGGGCGCCGACGAGCCGATCGAGCAGCGGCTGCTGCACATCGCGCGCGGCGTCGAGGCGGCGATCGACGTGCATCGGCCGGACGCGATCGCGCTCGAGCGCGTGTTCGCGCAGGCGAACCTGCGCAGCGTCATGGGCGTGGCGCAGATCTCGGGCATCGTGCTGCGCGCGGCGGCCGAGCGCGGCATCCCGATCTCGCTGCTGACGCCCACCGAGGTGAAGGCGGCCGTGACCGGCTACGGCGCGGCCGACAAGCGGCAGGTGGGCGAGATGGTGCGCAGGCTGCTGCGGCTCGAGTCGGCGCCCAAGCCCGCCGATGCGGCGGACGCGCTCGCGATCGCGATCGCGGAGGGGTGGCGCGCGCGTGCGCCGAAGCAGGGCGGGTCGACTCCCGCGCAGCGCGCGTGGGCCGCGGCGGAGGCCGCGACGAAGCGTCGCTGACCGGTCGTCAGCGCGAGCGCGAGCGGCTGTGCTCGCGACGGCCGATCTCGATCGCGAGGTAGACCGAGAAGCACAGCACCGCGAGGCCGCCGACGAACAGCACGACCTCGAGACCGGGGGCGTCGAACGAGTAGCCCATGAGCACGAGGCCGCCGATGAACAGCACCATGGCGATGATGGTGTTGAGGACGTGCATGTTCGCTCCCTGTCGTTCGATCGGTCGTCGCGCTCGACTCTACCGGAGCGGCCCGCCCCGCTGCGCCCTGCCGCGCAGGCTGCCCCGCGGCCGCCGCGCGGCGCGGCAGCCCGGCGCTCGCACACCGGCGGCCTAGGCTCTCAGGGTGATCTCCAGGCTCGATGGCACCGTGCTGTCCGCGCGCGGGCAGCGGCTCGTCGTCGGCGTCGGCGGCATCGGCTACGCCGTCGCGGTGACGCCCCAGTGCTCGCTCGCGGCGCGCATCGGCGCCGACGTCGCGCTGCACACGCACCTCGTCGTGCGCGAGGACGATCTCGCGCTCTACGGCTTCGAGAGCGAGGCGGAGCTCGACGCGTTCGAGCTGCTGATCGGCGTGTCGGGCGTGGGCCCGAAGTCGGCGCTCGGCGTGCTCGCGCACCTCTCGCCCGACGACCTCGCCCGCGCCGTGGACGCGCAGGACGAGAAGGCCTTCAAGGCCGTGAGCGGCATCGGCCCGAAGACGGCCAAGCTGCTCATCCTGCAGCTGAGCGGCAAGCTCGCCGCGCCCGCCGCGCGGTCGGCGGCGAAGGGGTCGGATGCGCGGGCCGACGTGCTCACGGCCCTCACGGGCCTCGGGTGGCCCGAGCGCACCGCCGCCGACGCCATCGACCGGGCAGCGGCCGCCGCGCCCGATGCCGCCGGGTCGACCGGCACGCTGCTGCGCGCGGCGCTGGCGATCCTCGGCCCCGGAGCGCGATCATGACCGACCCGATGATCGACCCCATCACCGACCCCGGCGCAGCCCCCGACGAGCTCGCCTTCGAGGGCGCGCTGCGCCCCGGCAGCCTCGCGGAGTTCGTCGGGCAGCCGAAGGTGAAGGGGCAGCTCGAGGTGCTGCTGCAGGCCGCGCGGCTCCAGGACCGCGCCCCTGACCACATCCTGCTCGCCGGCCCTCCCGGCCTCGGCAAGACCACGCTCGCGACGATCATCGGGGCCGAGACCGGGCGACCCATCCGCTACTCGTCGGGGCCCGCGATCCAGCATGCGGGCGATCTCGCCGCGGTCCTCTCGGCGCTCGTGCCGGGCGAGGTGCTCTTCATCGACGAGATCCACCGCATGTCGCGCGCTGCGGAGGAGATGCTCTACCTCGCGATGGAGGACTTCCGCATCGACATCATGGTCGGCAAGGGCGCCGGCGCCGCCTCGATCCCGCTCGAGCTCGCGCCGTTCACGCTCGTGGGTGCGACCACGAGGTCGGGCATGCTGCCTGCGCCGCTGCGCGACCGGTTCGGCTTCACGGCGCACCTGGAGTTCTACGAGACGGCCGACCTCGAGCGGGTGCTCGCGCGCTCAGCGCGGCTCATGGAGCTCGACGTCGAGCCGGCGGCGCTCGCCGAGCTCGCCGGCCGCTCGCGCGGCACGCCGCGCATCGCCAACCGGCTGCTGCGGCGCGTGCGCGACTGGCTGCTCGTGCACGCCGGCTCGAGCGATCTCGACGGCGTGCGCGCCGCGCTCGAGCTCTACGACGTCGACGAGGCGGGCCTCGACCGCATCGACCGCGCCGTGCTGCACGCGATCGCGCACCGCTTCAGCGGCGGACCCGTGGGGCTGTCTACGCTCGCGGCCGCGGTGGGGGAGGAGGCCGACACGATCGAGTCGGTCGTCGAGCCGTTCCTCGTGCGCGAGGGGCTCATCGGGCGCACGCCGCGCGGGCGCATCGCCACGATCGCCGGCATGCGCCACGCCCACGCCGTCGGGCAGGACGACACGCTCGACGGGGTATGATGGGCAATTGGCCCTGCGCTCCGCCGCGCCTGGCCGACAACTTCTGAAAGGTCACGATGGACCCGCTGACAATCATCATGCTCGTCGTGCTCGCGGCAATGATCTTCTTCATGTTCCGCAGCAACAAGAAGCGGAAGGCGCAGGCCGAGGAGCTCCAGGCCAAGATGGTGCCGGGCTCCGAGGTGATGCTGAACTTCGGCCTCTTCGGTGAGCTGCGCGAGATCGACGAGGAGCGCAACGAGGCGCTCGTGGAGATCGCGCCGGGCACGATCGTGCGCGTGCACCGACAGACGCTCGCGCGCGTCGTCGAGGACCACGTCGAGGACGCCGAGGCCGACATCGCAGACGATCGTGCAGACGACGCCGGCGACGCGGACCCGCGCGACCGCGCCTGATCCGTGGCGAAGGCTCGCACCCGGGGCGCTCGCGCCCTCATCTGGCTCTTCGTCCTGATCGTCGGCCTCGGCGCCGCGAACTGGGCCGCCGTCGCGACCGACGAGGACGGCTCGTCGGCATGGCTGCCGCAGCTCGCGCTCGACCTCGAGGGCGGCACGCAGATCGTGCTCGAGCCGCAGCTGGCCGAGGGCGCTTCGGTCACGCAGGAGCAGCTCGACCAGGCGGTGGCGATCATCCGCCAGCGCGTCGACGCCTCGGGCGTCTCCGAGGCGGAGATCACCACGCAGGGCGGCCGCAACATCGTCGTCGCCATCCCGGGCGAGCCCGACGCGGCGACGATGCAGCGCATCCAGGCGAGCGCCAAGATGGAGTTCCGCCCCGTGCTCGCCTCGGCGCCCGCGAACGCACCGGGCACGACGCCGACGCCGACGCCGGTCGACCCCGAGGCGGAGCCGACGGCCGAGCCGCAGAACTCGTGGGACCAGGCGTGGATCACGCCGGAGCTGCAGGCTGAGTTCGACGCCTTCATGTGCTCCGACGTCGACCCGACGACCGTCGCCCCAGCCGACGAGCCGTTCATCACGTGCTCGGCTGACGGCACCGCTCGCTTCATCCTCGGCCCCGTGCAGGTCGACGGCTCCGACATCGCCGACGCGCAGGTCTCGGCCGCGACGAACTCGCAGGGCCAGGCCACCGGCGGCTGGGCCGTGAACCTCGAGCTCGACGGCGCCGGCCCCGAGGCCTTCGAGGCCGTCACGCGCGCGATCACTGGCTTGCCAGCACCGCAGAACCAGTTCGCGGTCGTGCTCGACTCGACCGTGCTCATGCCCATCACGTCGAACGCCATCATCACCGACGGCAACGCGCAGATCACCGGCGGCTTCACGCAGGAGGGCGCGCAGAGCCTCGCGGACCAGCTGCGCTTCGGCGCGCTGCCCGTGAGCTTCCAGGTGCAGTCGAACGAGACGATCTCGCCGACGCTCGGCGCGAGCCAGCTGCAGGCGGGCCTCATCGCGGGCCTCATCGGCCTGCTGCTCGTCATCGGCTACTCGGTGCTGCAGTACCGCGCGCTCGGCGTCGTCGTCATCTTCTCGCTCGCGGTCGCGGCGATCCTGACCTACCTGGTCGTGACGTTCCTGTCGAACACCGAGGGCTACCGCCTCTCGCTCGCCGGCGTCGCGGGCCTCGTGATCGCGATCGGCATCACCGCCGACTCGTTCATCGTCTACTTCGAGCGCATCCGCGACGAGCTCCGCGAGGGCAAGCACCTCTCCACGGCGCTCGAGACCGGCTGGAAGCGCGCGTTCCGCACGATCCTGGTGTCGGATGCGGTGAGCTTCCTCGCCGCCGTCATCCTGTTCCTGCTCTCGGTCGGCAACGTGCGCGGCTTCGCCTACACGCTCGGCATCACGACGTTCATCGACATCATCGTCGTCGCCCTGTTCACGCATCCGCTCCTCCGGGTGCTCTCGCGCACGCGGTTCTTCTCGTCGGGCCACCCGCTCTCGGGCCTCGACCCGCAGGCGCTCGGCGCCGTCTACCGCGGGCGCGCGAAGTTCCGGGAACCGGTGCTCGCCGGCAAGGCCGCGACCTCGGCCAAGGAGGCGCAGCGCCGCCAGACCATCGCGGAGCGCAAGGCTGCGAGCGCGACGACCGGCAAGGAGAACTGATGGCTTCCCTGACCACCATCGGCAACGAGCTCTACACCGGCGAGCGCTCGCTCCCGGTCGTGGGCAAGCGCAAGCTCTGGTTCATGGTCGCGGCGATCGTGCTGATCGTGCTCGCGCTCGGCACCGTCGTGCGCGGCGGCTTCGTCTTCGGCATCGAGTTCACCGGCGGCAGCGAGTTCCGCGTCGCGGGGCTCGAGCAGGCGTCGGTCGAGGGCGCGACCGAGACGGTCGAGGCGATCGTCCCCGACACCGAGGCACGGGCGGCGACGCTCGGCCAGGACACCGTGCGCGTGCAGACCGACGCCGTGACGGAGGAGCAGGCGGCCGAGATCCGCGGCGCGCTCGCCGAGCAGTACGGCGTCGACACGGGCGACATCGCGTTCTCGTTCATCGGCCCGTCGTGGGGGCAGGACGTCTCGCGGCAGGCGCTGCAGGCGCTCGTCGTCTTCCTCGTGCTCGTCTCGATCGTGCTCGCGGCGTACTTCCGCACCTGGAAGATGTCGCTCGCGGCGCTCGGCTCGCTCGCCTTCGACCTGCTGGTCACCGCGGGCGTCTACGGCGTCATCGGGTTCGAGGTGACACCGGCCGCCGTGATCGGCTTCCTCACCATCCTCGGCTACTCGCTCTACGACACCGTCGTCGTGTTCGACAAGGTGCGCGAGAACACCGCGCCCGGCACGAGCGGGACGATGCTCGACAACATCAACCTCGCGGTCAACCAGACGATCGTGCGCTCGATCAACACGTCGATCGTCGCGACGCTCCCGATCGCGTCGATCCTCTTCATCGGCGCGCTGCTGCTGGGCGCCGGCACGCTGCGCGACATCGCGCTCGCGCTGTTCATCGGCACGATCGTCGGCACCTGGTCGTCCATCTTCGTCGCGGCGCCGATCTATGCTCAACTGAGGCAGAACGACCGCATCGGCGAGGCGACCGTGAAGACGACGCGCGACCAGGGAGCGGTGGTCTGACCACGGCCTGAGCGGAGGGAGGGCGCATGAGCGAGGTGCAGTCGACAGGCGGCTTCCGCACGCTCCTGCCCTTCCTCTTCTCCCGCTCGCACCGGGCCGGAGCGGTCGACGAGCTCATCCGCTCGGTCAAGTCGCAGCATCCCAAGGCCGACACGGGCCTCATCCAGCGCGCGTACATCATCGCGGAGGAGGCGCACCGCGGGCAGTACCGCAAGTCGGGCGAGCCGTACATCACGCACCCTGTCGCGGTCGCGCAGATCCTCGCCGACCTCGGCATCGGCGCGATCACGGTCGCGGCGGCGCTGCTGCACGACACGGTCGAGGACACGACCTACACGCTCGAGCAGTGCCGCGCCGACTTCGGCGACGAGATCGCCATGCTCGTGGACGGCGTCACGAAGCTCGACAAGCTGAAGTACGGCCAGAGCGCGCAGGCGGAGACGGTCCGCAAGATGGTCGTGGCGATGTCGAAGGACATCCGGGTGCTCGTCATCAAGCTCGCCGACCGGCTGCACAACGCGCGCACGTGGGGCTTCGTCTCCGACGAGTCGGCGCAGCGCAAGGCGCGCGAGACGATCGAGATCTACGCGCCGCTCGCGCACCGCCTCGGCATCCAGACCATCAAGGTCGAGCTCGAGGACCTCTCGTTCGCCGTGCTGCAGCCGAAGGTGTACCTCGAGATCAAGAACCTCGTCGACTCGCGCGCGCCCGAGCGCGAGCGGTACCTCGAGGAGGTCGTCACGGCGCTGAGCGACGACATGAAGGCCGGCAAGATCCGCGGCCGCATCGCCGGAAGGCCGAAGCAGTACTACTCGATCTACACGAAGATGCAGGTGCGCGGCCACGACTTCGCCGACATCTACGACCTCGTGGGCGTGCGCGTCATCGTGCCGTCGGTGCGCGACTGCTACGCCGTGCTGGGCGCGATCCACGCCCGCTGGCAGCCGATGCCCGGGCGGCTCAAGGACTACATCGCGACGCCGAAGTTCAACCTCTACCAGTCGCTGCACACGACCGTCATCGGCCCGCGGGGCCACCACGTCGAGATCCAGATCCGCACGGAGGAGATGCACCGCCGCGCCGAGTACGGCGTCGCCGCGCACTGGAAGTACAAGCAGGGCGGCAGCAGCGAGATGTCGTCGACCGACATGGCGTGGCTGCAGCACATCAACGACTGGCAGGAGGAGACGACGGACCCGGGCGAGTTCCTCGACTCGCTGCGGTTCGAGATCGGCGCGAAGGAGCTCTACGTCTTCACGCCCAAGGGCAAGGTCATCGGCCTGCCCGCCGGCGCGACCCCTGTCGACTTCGCCTACGCCGTGCACACGGAGGTCGGCCACCGCACGATGGGCGCGAAGGTCAACGGCCGGCTCGTGCCGCTCGACACGAAGCTCACCACGGGCGACGTCGTCGAGGTGCTGACGTCGAAGAACCCGGACGCGGGCCCCAGCCAGGACTGGCAGGGCTTCGTCACCTCGCCGCGCGCCCGCAGCAAGATCCGCCAGTGGTTCCAGCGCGAGCGCCGCGACGAGGCGGTGGAGGTGGGCAAGGAGGCGATCGCCAAGGCGATGCGCCGCCACGACCTGCCGATGCAGAAGCTCATGGGGCGGGATGCGTTCGCCCAGGTCGCGGCGCAGCTGAAGCACGAGGACGTCACGGGCCTCTACGCCGCGGTCGGGGAGGGTCACGTCTCGACGCAGTCGGTGCTCGAGAAGGTGGTCGCCTTCATCCGCGCCGAGGAGGGCAGCGGCGACGACGAGCCGGCGCCCATGCTGCCGACGCGCACGCCCCGCACGTCCTCGAGCGCGTCCGGCGTGCTCGTGCGCGGCGCCGACGACATCCTCGTGAAGCTCTCGAAGTGCTGCGCGCCCGTCCCGGGCGACGAGATCGTCGGCTTCGTCACGCGCGGCCAGGGCGTCAGTGTCCACCAGCGCGGCTGCCCGAACGTGCAGGGCCTCCTCGCGGAGCCCGAGCGCATGATCGAGGTCTCCTGGGCGCCGGTGTCGAAGGGCCTGTTCCTCGTGAACATCCAGGTGGAGGCCCTCGACCGCTCCGCGCTGCTGAGCGACATCACGCGCGTGCTGAGCGAGCACCACGTCAACATCCTCTCGGCGAGCGTGAACACCGGCTCCGACCGGCTCGCGATCAGCCGCTTCGCGTTCGAGATGGGCGATGTGACGCACCTCGAGAACGTGCTGAACGCGGTGCGCCGGATCGACGGCGTCTACGACGTCTACCGCATCACGACCGGCTGAGCCGGGCGGCTGCGCTCGAGCAGCTCGGCGTCGAGCACGTCGGGCGAGAGGGCGTGCTCGATCGCGAGCACGACCGCGCCGCGCACGCCGGCGTCGCCCTTCGTCGCGCTCGCCGCGATGCGCAGGTGCTCGGTCGCGAGGGGCAGCGAGCGGCGGTAGACGACCTCGCTGATGCCGGCGTGCAGCTCCTGCGCGGCGCCGGCGAGCCGTCCGCCGACGACGATGACCGAGGGGTTCAGCAGGTTGACGACCATCGCGAGCACCTCGCCGATGTCGCGCCCCGCCTCGCGCAGCACCTGCGCCGCCTCCCGCGAGCCCTGCGCCGCGAGGGCGACGACCTCGCCGGTGCTCGCGGCATCGACGCCGAGCTCGCGCAGCCGCGCCGCGATCGCCGGGCCTGCCGCCACGGCCTCGAGGCAGCCCTCGTTGCCGCACCTGCACGGGGCGGTCGAGCCCGGCACGCGCACGTGACCGAGGTCGCCCGCGGTGCCCTGGGCGCCGCGCTGCAGGCGGCCGCCCGAGATGACGCCCGCGCCGATGCCGGTCGCGATCTTGACGAGCACGAAGTCGTCGGTCTCGGGCCACGCGGTGCGCTGCTCGCCGAGCGCCATGATGTTCACATCGTTGTCGACGAGCACGGGGCAGCCGATGCGCTCGCGCAGCCATCCGGCGACGTCGAAGCGATGCCAGCCCGGCATGATCGGCGGGCTGATGGGGCGGCCGGTCGCGTACTCGACCGGACCGGGCAGCCCGATGCCGACGGCCGCGACGTCGTCGAGCGTGCGGCCCTGCTGCGCGACGAGCGCTCGCGCCGCCTCGGCGATCCACCCGAGGACGGCTTCCGGCCCCTCGGCGACATCGAGGCCTGCGCGGGAGGCGCTGATGCCCACGCCGCTGAGGTCCGCGAGCTCCACGATGACGTGCGTGGCGCCGACGTCGACGCCGATGACGAGGCGGGCGCCGGGGTTGAGGGCGAAGAGCGAGGCGGGCCTGCCGCCCGTCGAGGCGGCATCGCCGACCGGCGCGACGTAGCCGAGGCTCATGAGCGTGTCGATGTGCAGCGCGACGGAGGAGCGGGCGAGTCCCGACTCCCGCGCGAGCTCGGAACGGGTGCGTGCGCGCCCATCCCGCAGCAGGTCGAAGATCTCGCTCGTTCGCATGTGGATCAGTGAAGCACAGGTCGGCGCTTCTGACACGAACAAAGCAACTTATGACAACGCTCGACAAAAGTGGTCGCGCTGTGCCACAGTGACACCGTGGACGAAGACGTCATGGCTTCAGCGGCAGGCAGCGGAGGGATCGCGCTGCGCGCTCGCGGCGTCGTGCAGTCCTTCCTCGGCACGACGGTGCTGCACGGTGTCGACCTCGAGCTGCGGCGCGGCGAGGTGCACGGGCTCGTCGGCGAGAACGGCGCGGGCAAGTCGACGCTCATGAAGATCCTCGCCGGCGTGCACCAGCCCGACTCGGGCACGATCGAGCTCGACGGCGAGCCGATCTCCTTCACGTCGCCGCTGCAGGCGCAGCGCGCGGGCATCGCGACCGTCTACCAGGAGTTCACGCTGCTGGTCGACCGCACGATCGCCGAGAACATCTGGCTCGGCCGTGAGCCGCGCCGCGGGCCGCTCGTCGACCGGGCGCGCATGCTGCGCGAGACCCGTGCGCTGCTCGAGACGATCGGCGTGCCCGAGCTCGACCCCGCGCTGCCCGTGCGGCAGCTCTCGGTGGCCGAGCAGCAGGTCGTCGAGATCGCCAAGGCCGTCAGCCTCGACGCCAAGGTCATCTCGATGGACGAGCCGACGGCGGCGCTCGCCGACCACGAGGTGGCGCTGCTCACCCGCATCATCGCCGGCCTCACCCAGCGCGGCATCGCGATCCTCTACGTCTCGCACCGACTGCGGGAGGTCTTCGACCTCTGCACGACGATCACCGTGCTCAAGGACGGCGCCCTCGTCGGCACGTGGCCCGCGGAGGAGCTCGACGAGCGCAGCCTCGTGCGCCACATGGTGGGGCGAGAGCTGTCGGCCTTCTTCCCCGACCCGGCTCCCGGCACGGCTCCGGGGGACCCCATGCTCGAGCTCGAGGGCGCCGGCAACGACTTCGTGGACGACGTCTCGCTCACGGTGCGCGCCGGTGAGATCGTGGGCGTCGCCGGCCTGCAGGGCGCGGGCCGCACCGAGCTGCTGCACGGCATCTTCGGCGCCGATCCCTTCACGCGCGGCACCATGCGCGCCGGCGGTCGAGCACTCGCCCCGCGGTCGCCGCGCCAGGCGGTGCGCGCCGGGCTCGCGCTCATCACCGAGGATCGCAAGACCCAGGGGCTCTCGCTCAACCTCACCGTGCTGCAGAACGCGCTCGGCGTCGTGCGCGCGGTCTTCCCCTCGCGCACCGCCGCAGCCCGGGACACCATGCCGAGCACGCTGCAGGAGCTCGAGCTCGTCGCTCGCGGGCTCGACCAGGAGGTGCAGTTCCTCTCCGGCGGCAACCAGCAGAAGGTCGTGCTCGCGCGCTGGCTCGCGCTCGCGCCGACCGTGGTGCTGCTCGACGAGCCCACGCGCGGCATCGACGTGGGAGCGAAGTACGGCGTCTACGAGGTCATGCGCAGGCTCGCGGCGTCGGGCGTCGCCATCCTCATGGTCTCGAGCGAGCTCCCGGAGGTGCTCGGCATGAGCGATCGGATCCTCGTCATGCGCGACGGCCGGCTCGCGGGCGAGCTGCCGAGCTCGTCGAGCGAGGAGGACGTGCTGGCGCTGGCGACCGGTGCGGACGAGGCGGTGCCCGCATGACCGCGATCACCCAGGCGCGCCCCGCGCGGCGGGCCAGGCTGTCGACCACGGCGATCGTCTACATCGTGCTCGTCGGCGTCATCGCGCTGAGCGCGGTGCTCGTCTCCGCCGCCGGCGAGTCGTTCTTCACCAGCAGCACGCTCACGAGCGTGCTGACCCTCATGTCGATCCTGGGCTTCGTCGCGATCGGCCAGACGCTCGTCATCATCTCCGGCAGCCTCGACCTGTCGGTGCCGTACGTCGTGAGCACCGCATCCATCGTCGGGGCGGGCATCATGGCGCAGGGCGCGGCCGGCGTGGTGCCGGGCGTGCTCGCGGCACTGCTCGTGTCCGCCGCGATCGGCGCCGCCAACGGCCTCATCGTGACCAAGCTGCGCGTGCACGGCTTCATCGCGACGCTCGGCGTCGGCCTCATCATCTCCGGATGGCTCGGCACGAGCTTCCAGGGCTCGTTCGGTTCCGCGCCGCCGGAGTTCCGGCTCATCGGCGCGACGCTCATCGCCGGCGTCCCGCTGTCGACCATCATCATGCTCGCGTGCGCGGGGCTCGCGGCGCTGCTGCTGCACCGCACGCGGCTCGGCCACCACATCTACGCCGTGGGCGGCAACGCGCATGTCGCGCGGCTGTCGGGCGTGCGGACGCAGGTGCCCGTGGTGGTCTCGCACATCCTCTGCTCGATGCTCGCGGGCCTGGCAGGACTGCTGCTGCTGGCGCGCACCTCCGTCGGCAGCCCGACGATCGGCTCGCAGGGCGGGTACGACCTCATGTCGATCGCGGCGGTCGTGCTGGGCGGCACGCTGCTGGCGGGCGGTTCCGGCGGCGTCCTGGGCACCATCGGCGGCGTGGCGATCTTCGCCGTGCTCGACCACGTCATGGGCGTGCTCGAGGTGAACCCGTTCTTCAAGGACTTCGTGCGGGGCGCGGTGATCATCGTCGCGGTGGCGCTCTACGCCTGGCGGAGCCTGCAGCGCCGACCACCGCGGTTCCACGGGAAGGGGACGAGGACATGACCGCGCTCGCACAGCGCTCGCCCGGGCGGCGCTTCCTCTCGGCCCTCGCCACACCAGGCGGCGCCGTGTTCGTGCTGCTGGTGGTGCTGCTCGTCGCAGCCTCGATCGCGAACCCGCGCTTCGCCGAGCCCGACCAGCTCGTGCGCTTCCTCGCGCGCACCGCCCCGATCGCGATCGCCGCGATCGGCCAGTTCTTCGTCATCGTCTCCGGTGAGTTCGACCTCTCGATGGGCGCCGTCATCGCCGCGCAGGTGGTCATCGCGGGCAATGTCATCGGTCAGGACGAGGCGATGATCCTGCCCGGCATCGCGCTCATGCTGCTCGTGGGCGTCGTCGTGGGGCTGCTGAACGGGCTGCTCACGACGCTCGCGAAGGTGCCGAGCTTCATCGTGACGCTCGGCACGATGCTGGCGCTGTACGGCTTCGTGCGCTTCCTCACCGGCGGCGCGGCCACCGGCAACCCCGTCGACAGCTTCCGCGAGATCGGCCGCGGATCGCTCGGCGACGTGCTGCCGTATCCCGTGATCATCCTCGTCGTGCTCGCGGTGGGGGCGTGGCTGCTCATGCGCGCGCCGTTCGGCCACACGCTGCTCGCCGTCGGCGACAACCCGGTCGCCGCGCGTCTGTCCGGCACGCGCACGGGCGCGGTGAAGGTGGCGGCGTTCGTCCTCTCGTCGCTCTCGGCCACCGTCGCGGGCATCCTGCTGGTCGGCTACGCCGGCGTGCACCCGAGCATCGGCACGGGCTACGAGTTCCAGGCGATCACCGCCGTCGTGCTCGGCGGCGCCGTGCTCGGAGGCGGGCGCGGCTGGGTGCTCTCCGCGGCAGCGGGCGCCATCGCCCTCGAGCTGCTGTTCACCGTGCTCAACCAGGTCGGCATCGACTCGACCTGGCGGCCCAGCGTGCAGGGCATCATCATCATCCTCGCCGTCGCGCTCGGCGCCGTCGCGTGGCGCACCGCGCGCCGGCCCGCGTCCGTCACCCGCGCCGAGGCGGCCGCCGGCGCCGACCCAGACCCCATCCCGACACCCACCCCAACACCAGGAGAGCAATGATGCGCACGCACAGGAAGGGCCTCATCGTCGTGGCCCTCGGAGCCGCGATGATCCTCGCCGGCTGCAGCACGGACGGGAGCGTCGATCCCTCGGCGGCTCCCGAGGGCAGCGAGGCGCCGCCCGCCGAGTCGGAGTCGTCGAGCGGCGAGTGGTTCGACCAGGCCGTCTACGACGAGCAGTTCGAGCAGCGCTCGGCGAGCTTCGAGGGCGACCCGGCCACCCCGTGGCTGCAGTACATCGACGGCCCCATGACCGAGACGGCCGAGTGGCAGACGGACGAGGCGATGCACGTGTGCTTCGCCAACGCATCCATCTCCAACCCGTGGCGCCAGACCGGCTACATCACCATGCAGGAGCAGCTCGCGGTGCTGCAGGACGAGGGCGTCATCGAGTCGATGGAGGTGCGCGACGCCGGCGACGACGACAACACGCAGATCGCCGACATCGACTACTTCATCGGGCAGGGCGACTGCGACGCCTTCATCATCTCGCCGAACTCGACCGCCGCGCTCACGCCGGCCGTCGAGCGCGCGTGCGAGACCGGGCGCCCCGTGATCGTGTTCGACCGCGGCGTCGAGACCGACTGCGCGACCACCTTCATCCACCCCATCGGCGGCTACGCGTGGGGCATCGACACCGCGGAGTTCCTCATCGAGCACCTCGAGCCCGGTGACACGGTCGTCGCGCTCCGCATCCTGCCGGGCGTGGACGTGCTCGAGCACCGCTGGGCGGCTGCCGAGCGCCTGCTGACCGAGGCCGGCATCACGGTCGACGACTACTTCACCGGCGCCGACCCGACCGAGATCAAGAGCATCATCACGGATGCGCTGGCACGCGGCGAGGTGCAGGGCGTCTGGATGGATGCCGGTGACGGCGCCGTCGCGGCGATCGAGGCGTTCGAGGATGCCGGCGCCGACCTGCCCGTCATGACGGGCGAGGACGAGATGAGCTTCCTGCGCGCGTGGCAGGAGCGGGAGATGACGGCGCTCGCGCCGGTCTACTCGAACTTCCAGTGGCGCACGCCGCTGCTGGCGCTCGAGATGATCGCGAACGGCGAGCCCGTGCCCGCCGAGTGGGTGCTGCCGCAGACGCCGATCGACGAGGCGGAGCGCGACGAGGCGATCGCCGCGAACGAGGGCATGCCGGACGGCCACTACGCCCGCTTCGGCGGCGCCGACCTGCCGACGTTCCCCGAGCCCTGGCAGAACCGCTAGCCGCCATCTCACCGACCGGTCGGCCCTCGCGCAGCGCGCGGGGGCCGGCCGGCAACCCAGCCATCGCGAACGGAGGCCGCATGCGCCCGATCGGCATCAACACCTGGGTCTGGCAGTCGCCGCTGCGCGACGACGCCGCACCGGCGATGATCGCGCATGTCGCGAGCCTCGGATTCGACCTGGTCGAGCTGCCGCTCGAGCAGGCGGGAGACCTCTCAGCCGACGCAGTGCGACCGCTGCTGGAGGCGCACGGCCTCACGGCGAGCGTCGTCGGCGCCATGGGGCCCGGGCGCGCGCTCGTCGCCACCGACGCCGACACCGTGGCGGCGACGCAGCAGTACCTGCGCGCCTGCATCGACTTCGCCGCCGCGATCGGCGCGCCGAGCGTCTGCGGGCCCTTCACCGCCGAGACGGGCCGCACGTGGCGCATGGACGCCGACGAGCGCCGCGCCGTGCTCGCCGAGCTGCGCGAGCACCTCGCGCCCGTCATCGAGCACGCCGGCCACCGTGGCGTCGCGCTCGGCATCGAGCCGCTCAACCGCTACGAGACCTCGGTCATCACGACCGTCGAGCAGGCGCTCGACGCGCTCGAGCCGCTGCTGGGCGCGCACCTCGGGCTGGCGCTGGACAGCTACCACCTCGGCATCGAGGAGCGCTCGAGCGCCGATGCCATCCGCACGGCGGGCGCCGCGCTCGTGCATCTGCAGGTGTGCGGCAACGACCGCGGAGCTCCCGGCGGCGACCAGACCGACTGGCCCGGCATCCGCAGCTCCCTCGCCGAGGTCGGCTACCGGGGACCGCTCGTGATCGAGAGCTTCACGGCCGACAACGCGGCGATCGCGGTCGCCGCCTCGATCTGGCGGCCGCTGGCGGCGAGCCAGGACGATCTCGCCCGAGACGGGCTCGCGTTCCTGCGCGAGCTGGAGCGCGCGTGAGCGCCCCGCTCGGCATCGCCGTGCTCGGCACGGCCTTCATGGGCCGGGCGCACTCGTCGGCCTGGCGCAACGTCGGCGCCGTGTTCCCCGACACGCCGGCGACGGCGATGCGCGTGCTGTGCGGCTCCGATCCCGGCCGCACCGAGGCGGCGGCGCGCAGCCTCGGCTGGCAGGAGGCGGCGACCGACTGGCGCGAGGTGATCGCCCGTGACGACGTGCACGTCGTCGACATCTGCACGCCGGGGCACCTGCACGCCGAGATGGCCACGGCCGCGCTCGAGGCGGGGAAGCACGTGCTGGTCGAGAAGCCGCTCGCGACGAGCCTCGCCGAGGCGGAGCGCATGGCCGCGGCCGCCGAGCGCGCGCCCGGCGCGTCGATGCTGGGCTTCAACTACCGGCGCGTGCCGGCGCTCGCGCTCGCCCGGCAGCTCGTGCAGGAGGGGCGCATCGGCGAGGTGCGCACGGTGCGCGCCGCCTACCTGCAGGACTGGCTCGTGGATCCCGCGGCGCCCATGACCTGGCGGCTGCGCGCCGAGACGGCAGGCAACGGCGCGCTGGGCGACCTCGGCTCGCACGTCGTCGACCAGATCCTCGCCATCACCGGCCGGCAGCCCACGGGGGCGCGCGGCACGCTGCGCACCTTCCAGCAGCAGCGGCAGGGGCCGGACGGGCCCGAGCGCGTGACGGTCGACGACGCCGCGTGGGCGCAGCTCGACCTCGACGGGGGAGCAGTGGCTTCGATGGAGCTCTCGCGCGTCGCGACGGGGAGCAAGAACGCGCTCACCATCGAGGTGCACGGCACCCACGGCGCGCTCTCGTTCGACCTCGAGCGGCTCAACGAGCTCGTCGTCACCGACGGGCGCGACGGATGGCCGTCACGCGTGCTCGTGACCGAGCCGACCCATCCGTATCTCGAGGCCTGGTGGCCGCCGGGGCACGTGCTCGGCTGGGACTCGACCTTCACGATGCAGGCCGCCGACCTGTTGCGCGCCATCGCGGCAGGCCATGCCCCGGCGCCGTCGTTCGCCGACGGCCTCGCCGTGCAGCGCGTGCTCGACGCCGTGGAGCGCAGCGCTGCGGCCGACGGTGCGAGGATGCCGCTGGGGGAGACCCGATGATCGAGATGAGGATGCCATGACCCGCCCGTTCACGCTGTTCACCGGCCAGTGGGCCGACCTGCCCTTCGAAGAGGTCGCGCGGCTCGCCGGGTCCTGGGGCTACGACGGGCTTGAGATCGCCTGCTCGGGCGACCACCTCGACGCCTCGCGGTGGGACGACGAGGCCTACGTCGACTCGCGGCGAGAGATCCTCGAGCGGCACGGCCTGCGGGTCTGGGCGATCTCGAACCACCTGCACGGCCAGGCCGTGTGCGACGATCCCATCGACTTCCGGCACGAGGCGATCGTGCGCCCGCGCGTGTGGGGCGACGGCGACCCCGAGGGCGTGCGGCAGCGCGCCGCCGCCGAGCTGCAGGACACGGCGCGCATGGCCAGGGCGCTCGGCGTCGACACCGTCGTCGGCTTCACGGGCTCCTCCATCTGGCAGTACGTCGCGCAGTTCCCGCCGGTTCCCGAGGCCGTGATCGACGCGGGCTATCGCGACTTCGCGGAGCGCTGGAACCCCATCCTCGACGTGTTCGACGAGCTGGGCGTGCGGTTCGCGCACGAGGTGCACCCGAGCGAGATCGCCTACGACCACTGGTCGACGGTGCGCGCGCTCGAGGCGATCGGCCACCGAGCGGCGTTCGGGCTCAACTGGGATCCCAGCCACATGGTGTGGCAGGGCATCGACCCCGTGGGCTTCATCTCCGACTTCGCCGACCGCATCTACCACGTCGACTGCAAGGACACCCGGATGCGGATGGGCGATGGCCGCAACGGGATCCTGTCGTCGCACCTGCCGTGGGGACACCCCCGGCGCGGCTGGGACTTCGTCTCAGCCGGCCGCGGCGACGTGGCGTGGGGCGACGCCTTCCGCACGCTCACCGCGATCGGCTACACCGGGCCGATCTCCATCGAGTGGGAGGACGCCGGCATGGACCGCATGCAGGGTGCTCCCGAGGCGCTCGAGGCGCTGCGGCGGTTCGAGTTCGAGCCCTCCACCGCGCGCTTCGACGCGGCGTTCTCGGCCGAGCGCGAGAGCTGAGCGCTCCGGCCTCGAATGCGGAACGGCCGGCGCCCGAGGGCACCGGCCGTTGCGCGTCCCGAGTCGCTCAGCCCGCGGCGGCGACGACCTCGAGCCAGGAGCGCTTGGTCTCCAGCTCGGCCTCGAGCTCGCCGCGACGCTTCGCATCCTTCGTCTCGCCGAGCTCGGCCTCGAGCTTCTCGATGGCTTCCTCGAGCTGACCCGCGAGCCCCTCCGAGCGCGCCTTGCGCTCCGGGTTGTGGCTCTTCCAGTGCTGCTCGTCGAGCTCGCGCACATGCGTCTCGATCTTGCGCATGCGGTCCTCGACCTCGCGCAGCGACTCGCGCGGCACGCGCCCGATCTCGTCCCAGCGCTGCTGGATGCCGATGAGGGCGTCGCGAGCGGCGGCGCGGTCCTTGATCTCCAGGATGGGCGCCGCCTCATCGAGCAGCGCCTGCTTCGCCGCCAGATTCGCGGCGTACTCCTCGTTGTCGACCGCGACCTGCTCCGACTTGGCCTGGAACAGGACGTCGCCGGCCTCCTTGAACTGCGCCCACATCGCGTCGTCGACCTTGCGGCCCGCGCGACCGGCGGCCTTCCACTGGTCGAGCAGCGCCCGGTACGCCGGGATGCCGTCGACGCCCTTGGGGGCGAGCGCCTGCGCCTGCTCGACGAGCGCCTGCTTGCGGGCTCGGACGTCCTTGTGGGACGCGTCGAGCTCGGCGAAGAACTTGCGGCGAGCGGTCTCGAGCGTGCTGCGGGCATCGCGGAAGCGCTTCCAGAGCGCGTCGGCCTGCCCCTTGGGCAGGCGGGGGCCGTCCTTCTGCAGGCGCTGCCAGTCGGCGAAGAGCAGATCGACCTTCTGCATCATCTGCTTCCACTGCACGTCGCCGAGGTCGCCCGCGGCGAGCTGCTCGATCGACTCCACGACGCGCGTGCGCTCGGCGGCCGCGGCCTCGAGCTCGGCCTTGCTCTCGGCCTGCTGCTGCGCCTCGAGCTCGCCGAGCTCGCCGCGGAGCGCGTCGAGCCTGCCGAGCAGCGACGGGATGTCGCCCACGGCGCTGGCGCTCGTGACGTTGCGGTGCAGGTGCGATGCCGCCTTCGCGACGTCCTTCGCGTTCGCGCCGCCGCGGATGCGCTGCTCGAGCAGGCGCACCTGGCCCTCGAGCTCGGCGAACTTGCGCTCGAAGTAGGCGAGCGCCTCGTCCGGCGTGGCGTCGGGGAACTGCCCCACGATGCGCCAGTCATCGCCGTCCTTGACGGCGACCGTGCCGTCGGCGTCGACGCGGCCGAGGCCGCGCTCGATGACGTGCTCGCCCATGGTGGGGCCGGCGGGCGCAGCGGGAGCGGCGGCCGGCTCGGCCTCAGCCTCGGCGGCGGATGCCGGAGCGTCGGCTGCGGGTGCCGGAGCGTCGGCTGCGGCCTCAGGCTCGGCAGCTGCGGCGGGGTCCTCGGCCTCCGCGGCAGGCGCCTCGGCCTCGGCGGCGGGCGTTTCGGCCTCGGTGGCGGGCGCTTCGGCCTCGGCCGCGGGCGTCTCCGCGTCTGCGGCGGGCGCCTCGGCATCCGTGGCGGCTGCAGGCTCGGCGGCCGCTGCGGGCTGCTCGGACTCGGCGACGGCAGCCTCGGGCTCCGCGGCGGGAGTCTCGGCTGCTGCGCTCTGCTCGTCGACCGGCGGCTGCGCGCCGTCGCGCTGCTCCTCGGTCTCGGGCGCGACGTCCGCAACCTGCTGCTGGGCGTCGGAGTCGGTGGGCTGGGTGTGCTCGGGCATGACGGAGTCTCTCGTACGAGGGAACGGGCAGGTCGAGCCTAGCGCGGTGGAGCTCAGGCAGAGGCCATTTCTGGCCTCTGCGCGACCCCAGCGCCGGGCCCGTCTCGGGCCCGGTCCCGGTGGAGCTCAGGCAGAGGCCATCTCTGGCCCCTGCGACCCCGGCCCTACTGCAGGACGAAGTCCTCGATCACGACCGGCTCGGCGGGCGGGCCGTCGGGCACGCCGCCCTCGGTGCCGAGCGAGATGACCGACTCCTTGAGCTGGTCGAGCCCCGAGGTGACCTGGCCGATCACGGTGTAGCCGCCCGCGGCGTCGGAGGGGATGGTCGTGTCGCCGTAGACGATGAAGAACTGGTGGCCGTTCGAGTCGGCGTTGCCGCCCTGACGGGCCATCGCGATGGTGCCCTCGGTGTAGACGTCGTCGGCGGGCGCGTTCTCGATCGGCCCGTACATGAACGCCGGGTCGCCGCTGCCCTGGCCGTCGACCGAGCCGCACTGCAGCACGCTGAAGCCCTCGCTCGTGGTGAGCCGGTGGCAGGTCTTGTCGTCGTAGTAGTCGCGCTGCGCATCGAACAGCACGGCCGAGACCGCCTGCGGCGCCGCTTCGCCGTCGAGCTCGACGCCCAGCTCGACGCCGTTGATCGTGAGCGTGCCGGTCCAGGTGCGGCCCTCGGCGAGGGATGCGTCGGGCACCTCCGACTCGGGCGCGGCGGGCTCCGTGGCGGCCGGGTCGGTCGCGGCGGGCGTGGGCGCCTCGCCCGCAGGCGGCGCCTCCGGCTGCATGACCGACAGGAGTCCGATGCCGCCCAGCAGCACGACGGCGGCGAGGATGCCGCCGATCACGGAGTCGCGCAGCTGCCGGCGCTGCCTGCGCTCGTGCACGGTCTGCCGTGCGCGATAGTCGCGGACGCGCCGCTCCTGCTCCTGCTTCGTGACCACGGGCTCTCCTTACGAATGCGTGCCGCGCTGCGATTGCCGTGCCAGGACGGGCGCGCGACCGGCGATCAGGCTACCGGCTCGACCGCGCGCGATCCGCCAGCGGGCAGGGCGCGTCAGCCGCCGCACCTAGCATGGAGGCATGGCCAGGGGGACGACGGCGCCGCTCGCCGTGCGCATGCGGCCGACGAGCCTCGACGAGGTCGTCGGGCAGCGCCACCTGCTCGGGCCCGGCTCGCCGCTTCGCAGGCTCGCAGCCCCCGGCGCCGGCGCGAGCGGGCAGAGCGTCATCCTCTGGGGCCCGCCCGGCACGGGCAAGACGACGCTCGCGCAGTCGATCGCGCACACGTCCGACCGCCGCTTCGTCGAGCTGAGCGCCGTGACCGCCGGCGTCAAGGACGTGCGGCAGGTGATGGAGGACTCGCTCAACCAGCGCGACCTCTTCGGCCAGTCGACCGTGCTGTTCCTCGACGAGATCCACCGCTTCACGAAGGCACAGCAGGATGCGCTGCTGCCCGGGGTCGAGCAGGGCTGGGTCACGCTCATCGCCGCGACGACCGAGAACCCCTCGTTCAGCGTCATCAGCCCGCTGCTCTCGCGCTCGCTGCTGCTGACGCTCGAGCCGCTCGAGGACGCCGACATCGCCGAGCTCGTCGATCGCGCCATCGCCGATCCGCGCGGCTTCGACGCACAGATCGTGCTCGAGGACGACGCGAAGGCGCAGCTCATCCGTCTCTCGTCCGGCGACGCCCGCCGCGCGCTCACCGCGCTCGAGGCGGCCGGCGCGCACGCGCTCGAGGCTGCGGCGCAGGACGACGTGAGCACGGATGCGCCGGGTTCGGCCGCGCAGGCTGGCGAGAGCACGGATGCGTCCGACGCTGCCACGCAGGACGGCGCGGATGCGCCGGTCGCCGTGACGGCGGAGGCGCTCGCGAGCGCGGTCGACCGGGCACTGCTGCGATACGACCGCCAGGGCGACGAGCACTACGACGTCATCTCGGCCTTCATCAAGTCGGTGCGCGGCTCCGATCCCGACGCGGCGCTGCACTACCTCGCCCGCATGATCGAGGCGGGGGAGGACCCCCGCTTCATCGCCCGCCGCATCATCGTGCTCGCGAGCGAGGACATCGGCATGGCCGATCCGCAGGGCCTCGTGGTCGCGACCGCGGCGGCGACGGCGGTGCAGATGATCGGCATGCCCGAGGGCCGCATCCCGCTCGCCGAGGCGACCGTCTACCTCGCGACCGCGCCCAAGTCGAACCGCTCCTACCTCGGCATCGACCAGGCGATCGCCGACGTGCGCGCGGGGGACTTCGGCCGCGTGCCGACGCATCTGCGCGACGCCCACTATCCGGGCGCAAAGCGGCTCGGGCACGGCAAGGGCTACCGGTACGCGCACGACGCGCCCTCCGGCGTCGCCGCGCAGCAGCACCTGCCCGACCCGCTCGTGGGGCGCCGCTACTACGAGCCCGGGCAGCACGGCTTCGAGCGCGACATCGCCGCGCGCCTCGAGCGCATCCGCGCGATCCTGGCCGGAGACCGCTGATCTGCTAGTCTGGACGACGGCTCACCGGCCGGCTTCATGCTGCCACCGGGCCCGCAACCCTCCTTAGGTCCCGGCATTCGGCCGGGACAGCCGCTCGCGCGGCAGCGACTCAGCGAAGGAAGTCATGTCCACGAAGTCCCGTTCCCGTTCGAAGGTGCGCCT
>DASSWM010000103.1:0-3505 GCA_035704865.1 Agrococcus sp. | reverse complement strand
CAGCCGTCGACGCCGTGCTCGCGCACGAGCCACTCGGCGATCTGCTTGTGGGGCCACTCGAGCGCGCCCGCGCCGGCGAGCAGCTCGCGCCACTGCTCGTGCGTGCGTCCGGTCGCGGCACGCAGCGCCTCGGCGCCCATGTTCCTGTCCATGCGGTCGACCATCAGTCCTCCTCGGACACGGGTGCGGATGCGTCCGGGCCGTCGGCGCCGGCGCCGGCGGTCGGGCTCGTGGCCGGCTGCGAGTCGCCAACCCCGCCGGCCTCGCCGACCCCGCCGGCCTCGGCGACCCCGCCGGCCTCGGCGACCCCGGCGACCGCGCCGGCCTCGGCGACGCGGATGAAGTCGTCGAGCGTGAGCGCCTCGCCGCGCAGGGTCGGGTCGACGCCCGCGCGCTCGAGCACCTCGGTCGCGGCCGCCGACGAGCCGAAGCGGCCCGCGAGCGCCTGCCGCAGCATCTTGCGCCGCTGCCCGAAGGCGCCGTCGATCACGGCGAACGTCGCACGCCGCAGCTCCTCCGACCCCCGCGCCGGCCCGCGCCGGAAGCCCACGAGCACGCTGTCGACGTTCGGCACCGGCCAGAAGATCTGCCGCGACACGTCGCCCTCGAGCGACCACGGCCCCCACCAGGCGACCTTCGCCGAGGGCGAGCCGTAGGTCTTCGAGCCCGGCTTCGCCGCGAGCCGATGGCCGACCTCGGCTTGCACCATCACGAGCACGCGCTCGATCGAGTCGAAGCGCTCGAGCAGGTGGATCAGCACCGGCACCGACACGTTGTACGGCAGGTTCGCGACGACCGCCTGCGGCGCGAACGGCAGCTGCTCGATCGTGAGCGCGTCGTGCTGCACGACCTCGAGCCGCGCGTCCGGCTGCTTGCGCGCGACGGTGCGCGGCAGCAGCTCTGCCAGGCGCGGGTCGATCTCGACCGCCGCGACCCTCGCGCCCGCCTCGGTCAGGCCGAGCGTGAGCGACCCGAGGCCCGGGCCGACCTCCAGGACATCCATGCCCGACACATCCGCCGTCCTGACGATGCGCCGCACGGTGTTGGCGTCGACGACGAAGTTCTGCCCCCAGCGCTTCGTGGGCGTCAGGTCGAGCTCGGCCGCGAGCGCGCGGATCTCGCTCGCGCCCAGGAGCGTGTCGCCGCTGGGCCTGCCGTCGATGCGCTCGCTCACGGCACCGAGCCTATGCTGAGCGCACCGGCAGGCCGCGCACAGCGGCACCGGCGAGAATGGCGCGACGCCGTCCCAGCGGCGCCAGGTCCGAAGGAGCACCATGGCCGACCCCACCCGCATGCCCATCGCGACGAGCACGAGCCGCCGTGTCGGCGGCAGACGGTCACGGATGCTCGCGGCCGCCGCGCTCGCGGGTGCGGCCGCGCTGATGGCCGGGTGCGCCGCGGGCGGGCCCGCCGCTCCGTCGCAGCCCGCCTCGCCGCCGACCGCCGTCACCGGGGACGATCCCGTGCCGATCACCGACGCGCGGCTGCAGGCTCCCGGCCTGTTCGACGAGGTCTCCGCCGAGGGCCACGCCGTGCGCTGGGTGACGCCCGGCGAGTCCATCGCGATCTTCATCGGCGGCTCGGGCGGCGGCGGCGGGTGCATCCCGCAGCCGCACGCGGCCGAGCTCGAGGGCGACGGCGCGATCACGGTGCGCTTCGACCCGCCCGATCCCGCGATGGCGTGCACGGCCGACTTCACGCTGCACGGCTGGGAGCTCGCGCTCGCCGAGCCCATCGACGCCGACCGGCCGGTGCCGGTGCGGCTCGTGAACCTCGCGGGCGACGACGAGACGACCGAGGTCGAGCTCGGCCCCGACGACGTGCTCGAGACGGGCGCGACCGCCGACCCGCAGCCGAGCGAGGTGCCCGACAGCGGCAGCGCGCCCGAGCCCGAGCCGATCCCGGCCGCGCAGCTGCCCGACGACCCGATGAGCATCGTCGACATCCGGCAGGATCCGCCCGTCGCCGTGCAGTGGCTCGAGCCGGGTGTCTCGCTCGCCGTCGTGCTCGGCGGCTCCGGCAGCGAGCACTGCGTGCCGCAGCCGATCGGCGCCACGTCGACCGGCCCCGGGACGATCGAGGTGGCGTTCGAGTACCCGAGCGGCGACATGGACTGCAGCGGCGACCTGCAGCTCTACGGCTGGCAGATCGCGCTGCCCGAGGCGGTCTCGGCGACCCTCCCGGTCGAGGTCACGGTCACCGGCGCGGCCACCGAGGGCGCGACGGGCACGTTCACGGTCGAGCCGGACGACGTCCTCGAGCTGCGCTGACCTCGAGCCGCACCGGCCCATGGGGCCGGTTCGCCCACCGGACTGGCTCGCCCTCCGAGGACTGCCCCGCCGGGCCGGTTCGCCCGCCGAACCGCGCCCGCCTGCCGGGCCGCCCCGACGCATCCGTCACCGCACAAGACGGGCGGATGGGTCGGCGCGGCTGCCAGGGCGCGTCCAGGCCCGTCAGGCACCGTTGACGGACGCGGAACCACCCGTGAGCTTCGCGGGCCGCGACCCGAAGGAGGAGTGGACGACATGCGATGGACCATCCCGATGGCGATCGTGGGAGTCGTCGCCCTGGCCGGCTGCGCGTCGGCGGGCGATCCGGCCGAGTCGAGCGCCCCTGCCGACGCCCCGAGCGCGAGCACCGCGCCCGAGACCCCGTCGGCGACGCCGACCGACGACGATGACGACGCCACCGCGAGCCCCTCGCCCACGGCCGCCGAGCCGCAGCGCATCACCGACGAGGCGATCCTCGGCAGCTACAGCCTCGACGACCTGCCAGGCGGCGAGCCGCTCGTCGTGTGGGCGAGCGCCGACCACTCGCTCGTGCACGTGATCGGCTCCGGCAGCGGCACCGAGTCGTGCCAGCCCACCGGCGAGTCGATCGAGGTGGACGACGGCGAGCTGGAGATCGAGTTCGAGGAGCCCGACCCGATGGGCGCGTGCCCGGCCGACCTGCGCGTGTTCGGCTGGGCGTTCGAGGTGGCCGGCGACGCGTCGATCACGACGGCGCACGTCGACGGCTGGGTGGCCGACGAGGACTTCACGGTCGAGATCCAGTCGGCGACCTCGCCGAGCTGACCGCCGTCCGACGCGCGCGAGCGGCGCGCGCCGCGATCCGCGACCCGCCGTTCGCGGCGCCGCCTCCTCAGTCCCAGCTGCCGTAGGCGCGCAGCGTGTTCTCGGCCGTCTCGGCTGCCAGCATGTCGGCATCGACGCCCAGCCGCTCGGCCATGAAGCGCACGGTGAGCGGCGTCAGGTACGGGCTGTTGGGCCGGCCGCGGAACGGCGCGGGCGTCAGGAACGGCGCGTCGGTCTCCACCAGGATGCGACTGCGGTCGGCCACCTGCAGCGCCGCGTGCAGGTTCTTCGCGTTCGAGAACGTGACGGTGCCGGCGAACGAGAGGTACCAGCCGTGCTCGGCCGCGATGCGGGCGAGGTGCTCGTCGCCCGAGAAGCAGTGGAAGACGGTCGTCTCGGGCGCGCCGACCCGCAGCAGCGTCTCGACGACC
>DASSWM010000102.1:0-2656 GCA_035704865.1 Agrococcus sp. | reverse complement strand
GCGGTGAGGTCGCGCGCGGCGGAGAGCCCGGCAAGGCCAGCGCCGAGCACGATGACGTCGCTGCGGTTCATGTCGACTCCTTTGTCGGGGTGGTTCGCCTCAGCCTACGAAGGATCTGTGTGCGGACGCACGGGCGCTACTCGGGTGTAGGAACTCCTACAGCTGAGTAGGCCGTAAGCGGACAAAGGCATCGTCGTCAGCGCACGATCCGCGGCAGCACCCGCACGAGCAGCGCGACGCCCGTGAGCTCGACGAGCGTCTGCGTCACGACCACGATCGCGACGACCGCCGCACCCTCGGGCAGCGCGAGCGCGATCGGCAGCACGACGAACGAGTTGCGGGTCGCGAGGCTCATCACGAGGGTGCGCGCGGGGGCGGCGGGCAGCCGCGCGACTCGCGCGGCAACGACCCCGAGAGCGACGGCGGCGAGCAGGTAGAGCGCGAAGACGCCGACGAGCAGCGGCAGCAGCGGGGCCGCATCGACGACCGCGGCGAGCTCGGAGGCGGCGATCGCGAACAGCACGACAGCGAGTAGCGGGATCGGAAGGCGGGCGGCGGCGGCACCGGCGCGGTCGGCGGGATCCGGACGACGGGCGGTGGCATCACCGGCGGGGTCGACGGGCTGCGGGCGCCGGGATCCACGGGCGGCGACCGTACCGCCGCGCTCGCGCCGGGCATCCCTGCGACGGCGGACCAGCTGGACGAGCGCCGCCACGAGCAGAGGCCCGAGCAACACCCCGGCGGTGGTCGCGAGCGCGCTCGGCTCGAAGCGCACCACGGCGTCGGCGCCCGCAATCGCCCACACGTATACCGGCAGCAGCATAAGCTGCACCACGAGCGACACCGGGGCGAAGGTGACGGCCCGCACCGTGTCTCCGCCGGCCAGCTGGGTGAAGGTCAGAAACCAGTCGGTGCAGGGCACGACCAGCACGAGCACGACGCCCAGCACGATGAGCGCACCGTCGACGCCGGCCACCCGCTCGGGCACGAGCAGCACCAGACCCGCCACCAGCAGCGGAACCAGCACGAAGTTCGCAACGAGCGCCGTCAGCAGAAACCGCGCATCCCGAACCGCATCGGGGATGCGCGCCAACGGAACCAGCAGAAACGTCACGAACAGCAACGCGGCGAGCGCCGGCAGCACGAGTGCGCCGAGGGCGTCTCCCGCTGCGGGCAGCCGCGCGCCGAGCGCGAGGCCCGCGGCGAGGGCGCCCAGGTAGGCGAGAAGCTGCAGGCGCTCGAGCCGCCCGACCGGCGCCGCCGACGACGTCGCGAGCTCCACGGCGGCGGCTAGCGCCGGCCGAGGGTGCCGAAGATGCCGCGAACCACCTCGCGCACGATCGACTGGCCGGCCCGCGAGCCCAGCAGGTCGCCGAGGCCTCCCGCGACCCCGCCACCCGCGCTCGGCGAGCGCCGCGTCGTCGTGCGGCGCCGCGTCGACGTACCCCCGGCGGTGCCGCCCCGCAGGTCGCGCAAGGCCTCCTCGTACTCGCGCTTCGCCGCAGCCTCCCGCTTCGCCGCGTCGCGCTCGGCGCTGGCCCGATCGCGCGCGGCCGCGGCATCAGCCTTCGCCTGCACGGCCGCCTGCTCGCGCGCCTGTTCCGCGGCGGCGGCCGCGTTCATCCGCTCGGTCAGCAGCTCGTACGCCGACTCGCGGTCGACCACCGCGCCGTAGCGGGCCATCAGCGGCGACGCCGCGACGGCCGCGTCGATCGTGGCCGTGGGCGCCGGATCCATCGAGCCCTGCGGGGCGCGCAGCCGCGTCCACGCGACGGGCGACGGGGCGCCCTTCTCGTTCATCACGGTGACGATCGCCTCGCCGATGCCGAGCGTCGTGAGCACCTCGCCCAGCTCGTAGCCGCTCGACGGGTAGGTCGACACGGTCGCCCGCAGCGCCTTCGCGTCGTCGGGCGTGTGCGCACGCAGCTGGTGCTGAATGCGCGAGCCCAGCTGCGCGAGCACGTCGCTCGGCACATCCTTCGGGGTCTGCGTCACGAAGAACACGCCGACCCCCTTCGAGCGAATGAGCCGCACCGTCTGGGTTATCGCGGCCAAGAAATCTTTCGACGCATCGCGGAACAGCAGGTGCGCCTCGTCGAAGAAGAACACGAGCTTCGGCTTGTCGAGGTCGCCCACCTCGGGCAGGTCGTTGAACAGGTCGGCGAGCAGCCACATGAGGAAGGTCGAGAACAACGCCGGCTTGTCGGCGACCCCCGGCACCTGCAGCAGGCTGACGAGACCCCGACCGTCGGCGGTCGTGCGCAGCAGCTCGGCGGTGTCGAACTCGGGCTCGCCGAAGAAGACGTCGGCGCCGTCGGCCGAGAACGCGATCAGCTCGCGCAGCAACACGCCGGCCGTCGCGCTGCTCAGCCCGCCGAGCGCCTTCAGCTCGGCCTTGCCGTCGTCGCTCGTCAAGAACTGGATCACCGCGCGCAGGTCGTCGAGGTCGACGAGGGCGAGCCCGTTCACATCGGCGAAGTGAAAAACGAGGGCGAGGCTCGACTCTTGCGTCTTGTTGAGCCCCAGCACCTTCGCGAGCATGAGCGGGCCAAAGCTCGACACGGTCGCGCGAATCGGCACGCCGGCGCCCATGCCGCCGAGGCTGAAGAACTCGGCCGGGTGCGCGGTCGGCACCCAGTCTTGCCCGATGCCGCGG
>DASSWM010000101.1:0-7794 GCA_035704865.1 Agrococcus sp. | reverse complement strand
CGGCAGGTGCTCGGCCTCCACCGCGCCGTCATCGACCGGCGCGCCGTGCTCGACGACCCGGTGATGGCGCGCCTCTACCCCAGCGCGTACGAGGGCGACGAGGACGCGGCCGAGTTCCGCAGACTCGCGTCGTCCGACATCGCGGCCGACCGCATCCGCTCCATGACGCGCATGGTCGTCGACCTCGAGACGGCGCTGCCGGCCGAGGGCGACGACGGCGACGACGCCGAGCTGCAGATCGCCGTCGACGACGAGGGGGCGGATGCGTGGCTCCGGGCCCTCGGGGAGGTGCGGCTCGTGCTGCACGTGCGCACCGGCCAGGACAAGGCCGAGCTCACGCCCGGCGTCACCGACGAGGACATCGCGCAGCTGCGCGACGTGATCTCGTGGCTGGGGTTCGTGCAGGGCACGCTGCTGGAGGCCGTGGAGTGAGCGGGCCGGCGCTTCGCAGGGCGCGCGACTCTCGCTGCCGGCCGCGGCACGGCCCGCTCGCAGAGGGTGGAAGAATCGCAGGATGAGGTTCGTCTCCATCCAGTCGCACGTCGCCTACGGGCACGTCGGCAACTCGGCCGCCGTCTTCCCGCTGCAGCGCATCGGGCACGAGGTGTGGCCGGTGCTGACGGTCAACTTCTCGAACCACACGGGCTACGGCGCGTGGGGCGGCCCCGCGATCGCGGCCGACGACGTGCGCGCGGTCGTGGCGGGCATCGAGGATCGCGGCGTGCTGCCGACGGTCGACGGCGTGCTGTCTGGCTACCTCGGCGGCGAGGAGATCGTCGACGTCGTGCTGGACGCGGTGGCCCGCGTCAAGGCCGCGAACCCCGACGCGACCTACACGTGCGACCCGGTGATGGGCAACGCGAGCTCCGGCTGCTTCGTCGCGCCGACGATCCCGCCGCTCATCCGCGAACGGGCGGTGCCGCACGCCGACATCATCACGCCCAACCAGTTCGAGCTCGGCTTCATGACGCACACGGAGCCCGACACGCTCGCCTCCACGCTCGAGTCGGCCGATCGCGCACGCGATCTCGGCCCCCGCACGGTGCTCGTGACGAGCGTGCTGCGGCCCGACCGCGAGACGCTGCCCGACGGCTCGAGCACGATCGAGATGCTCGCGGTCGACGACGCGGGCGCCTGGATCGTGCAGACGCCGCACCTGCCGATCAAGGCGAACGGCTCGGGCGACGTGACGAGCGCGCTGTTCACCGCGCACTACCGCGAGACCGGCTCGGCGGCGACGGCGCTCGAGCGCACCGCCTCGAGCGTGTTCGACCTGCTGCAGGCGACGATCGACTCCGGCGAGCGCGAGCTGCGCATCGTGCAGGCGCAGGAGGCGTTCGCGAGCCCGCGCATGCAGTTCACCGCCCGTCAGGTGCGCTGACGCTCGCTCGTCGAGCAGCGCCCGCAGGGCGCGCATCGAGACGACGAACCGCCCCGTCTCGATGCGACCGCTGCGCGGCCTCCTCGACCAGCGTGAGGCCTACGTCCGTCGGCTGCGCTTCTCCCGCTCCTCGGCCGAGACGGCCTCGGCGCGTGCGGGTCGAAGTCCCGAAAGGGCCTTCGACGGCATCGGCTACCGCCGCTGCCTCTTTTCCCGCACGCGCATGTTGACGACGACCGGTGAGCCCGCGAAGCCGTAGTCCTCGCGCAGGCGACGCGTGATGAAGCGGCGGTACTGCGGGTCGAGGAAGCCGGTCGTGAACAGCACGAAGGTCGGCGGCCGCGTCGACGCCTGCGTGGCGAAGAGGATGCGCGGCTGCTTGCCGCCGCGCAACGGGTGCGGGTGCGCCGCGACGATGTCGGCGATGAAGGCATTGAGCTTGCCGGTGGGGATGCGGGTGTCCCATGAGTCGAGCGCGAGCTCGAGCGCCGGCACGAGCTTCTCGAGATGGCGGCCGGTGCGGGCGGAGATGTTGACGCGCGGCGCCCAGTCGACGTGCGCGAGATCCTGCTCGATCTCCCGCTCGAGGTAGCGGCGGCGCTCGTCGTCGAGCTGATCCCACTTGTTGAACGCGAGCACGAGCGCGCGGCCCGACTCGAGCACGAGGTCGATGATGCGCACGTCCTGCTCGCTGAGCGGCTCGGTCACGTCGATGAGCACGACGGCGACCTCGGCCTTCTCGAGCGCCGCCTGGGTGCGCAGCGTGGCGTAGAAGTCGGCGCCCTGCTGCAGGTGCACGCGGCGACGGATGCCGGCGGTGTCGACGAAGCGCCACACCTTCCCGCCCAGCTCGATCTGCTCGTCGACGGGGTCGCGCGTGGTGCCGGCGATCTCGTTGACGACGACGCGCTCCTCCCCCGCTGCCTTGTTCAGCAGGCTCGACTTGCCGACGTTCGGCCGGCCCAGGATCGCGACGCGGCGCGGCCCGCCGATCTCCTGCTTGGCGACGGCCGAGACCTCGGGCAGCAGCTCCAGTGCGGCGTCGAGCAGATCGGCGACGCCGCGGCCGTGCACCGCCGAGACCGGCAGCGGCTCGCCGAGGCCGAGGCTCCAGAGCGAGGCCGCCTCCATGTCGCGGCGGGCGTCGTCGGCCTTGTTGGCCACCAGCAGGACCGGGCGCTTCGACTGCCGCAGCATGCGCACGACGTGCTCGTCGGTCGAGGTCGGGCCGACGTTGACGTCGACGACGAACAGCACCGCATCCGCGAGGTCGACGGCGATCTCGGCCTGCAGCGCGACGGAGCGGTCGATGCCGCGCGCGTCCGGCTCCCAGCCGCCGGTGTCGACGACCGTGAAGCGGCGCCCGTTCCACTCCGCCTTGTAGGTGACGCGGTCGCGCGTGACGCCGGGGGTGTCCTCGACGACGGCTTCGCGGCGCCCGAGGATGCGGTTGACGAGCGCCGACTTGCCGACGTTCGGACGGCCGACGATCGCGAGCACCGGCAGCGCCGGCAGGATCTGGATCGCGTCGGGACCCTCGGCGGCGAGGTCGAGCAGCGCGGCGTCCTCGTCGTCGAGCTCGTAGTCCGAGAGCCCGGCGCGCAGCGCGTGCACGCGCGCCTCCTCGGTCTCGTACGCGTCCGGCTCCCCCTCGGCCGACATGCCATCGGCCTCGGCGATCTCGACGTCGTCGACGCCGTCCTGCCGATCGCTCCCGCTGTCGAACTCGGTGTCGCCGTCCAGCTGGGCGGCGCTGTCGACGTCGTTCGCGCGATCGTGGTTCGTCTCGGGCTCGAAGGCCCCGGTGTGCTCAGTCATGGTGCTCCTCGGTCGCGAGCCGGACGATCGCGTCGACCGTCTCGTCGAAGGTGAGATGGGTGGAGTCGACGACCGTCACGCCGTCCGCGGCGTTCAGGAAGTCGACCACTCGGGCATCGGAGGCGTCGCGCGCCGCGAGGCGCGCGCCCACCTGCAGCTCGTCGCCGCCCACGTCGCCGAAGCGGCGGCGGATGCGCACGGACTCGTCGGCGGTGAGCAGCACGCGCACGTCGGCGTCGGGCGCGACGACGGTCGTGATGTCGCGGCCCTCGGCGACGATGCCGGGCTCGGCGGCGGCGATGATGTCGCGGAAGCGCACGTTGACGGCCTCGCGCGCCGGCACCGTGCGGGCGACGCCCGAGACGGCGCCCGAGATGCGCTCGGCGCGGATCGCCTCGGTCACGTCGTGCCCCTCGATCGCGACGCGCTGGCCGGCCGCGTCGACGGTGAGCTCGAGCGTCTCGAGCGCGTCGAGGCTGCCGATCACGGTCGGCTCGTCGTCGGTGTCGCCGCCGTGCTCGAGGATGAGCCACGCGAGGGCGCGGTAGGCGGCGCCGGTGTCGAGGAACTGGAAGCCGAGCGCGCGGGCCACGGCGCGCGCGACCGACGACTTGCCGCTGCCGGCCGGCCCGTCGATCGCGATGACGGTGCCGCGCTCGCTCGCGCCGCGCTCCGCGGCGGTGCGCTCGGCGGTGCTCATGCGACCACCTGCCAGCCGAGCTGCTCGAGCGTCTCGTGCAGGTGCAGCGCGGTCTCGGGCAGCACCGTGATCTCGGCGACGCCGAACTGCGCGCCCTCCGCGTGCTCGAGCCGCAGGTCCTCGAGGTTGACGTCGGCGTCGCCGATGTCGGCCAGCAGCCGCGCGAGCTGTCCGGGCCGGTCGTCGACGCGCACCTGCACGCGCGTGAAGCGCGTGTGCGTGCCGTGCTTGCCCGGCAGGCGCGCGACGCCCTCGTTGCCGGCACGCAGCGCATCCGCCACCGTCTTCCGGCTCCCGGATGCGTCGACGTCGTCGAGCGCGTCGACGAGCGTCGCGAGGTCGGCCTGCAGGGCGCGCAGCTGCTCGACGACCGCGGGGGCGTTGGCACCCAGGATCTGGATCCAGAGCGCGGGGTCGGAGGCTGCCACGCGCGTGACGTCGCGCACGCCGCCGCCGGCGAGGCGCAGCGCCTCGTCGGGCGCGTCGGCGAGGCGCGCAGCCATGAGCGAGGAGACGAGCTGCGGCACGTGGCTCACGATCGCGACGGCCCTGTCGTGCTCGTCCGGCGTCGACTCGATCGGCACGGCACCGAGGTCGAGGATGAGGTCGTCGACGAGGCTGCCGCGCTCGTAGGAGATGGCGTCGTGGCCGGCGATCACCCAGGGGCGGCCGACGAAGAGGTCGCCGGAGCCGGCCAGCGCGCCCGAGCGCTCACGGCCCGCCATGGGGTGCGTGCCGAGGTAGCGGCTGACGTCGGCGCCGAGCTCGCGCAGCTCGGCGAGCGGCACGGCCTTGACCGACGCGACGTCGGTGACCACCGCATCCGGGAACGCCGCGAGCTCGGCCGCCACGACCTGCGCCGTGACGTCGGGCGGCACTGCGACGACGATGAGCTCCGGCACGTCGCCGGGCTCGGCGGGGCGGCCGGCGCCGTAGTCGGCGGCGAGCCGCATCGCGGTCGGCGAGGCATCGGCGAGCTGCACCTGGACGCCGCGCGCCGCGAGGCCGAGGCCGATCGAGGTGCCGAGCAGGCCCGTGCCGACGATGCGCACGGGTCCGCGCAGTCGGTGGGTCACGAGGGCTCCTGGATCGGGGGCGTGGGATGGCGTGCGGCTAGGTGGCCGACCTCGAGAGCGTGAGGATGGCGCCGCGCTCCATCGTAGTGAGTTCGCGCACCTGCCCCGACCGGAGCGTGCCCAGGTGCAGCGGGCCGAACGAGCGGCGCACGAGCTCGACCACCGGATGGCCGACGTGATCGAGCATGCGGCGCACGATGCGGTTGCGGCCCGAGTGCAGCGTCAGCTCGACCATCGAGTGCCCGCGCGACGGGCTGCCGATGAGGCGCGCGTCGTCCGCGCGGATGCTGCCGTCGTCGAGCTCGAAGCCGTCGAGCAGCCGCCGGATGACGCGCTGGTCGACCGCGCCGCGCACCTTCGCGACGTAGGTCTTCTCGACCCCGAAGGACGGATGCGCGAGCACGTGCGCGAGCTCGCCGTCGTTCGTGAGGATGAGCAGGCCAGAGGTGTCGGCGTCGAGGCGGCCGACGTTGTAGACGCGCTCGGGGATGTCGGCGAGGAAGCCGCGCAGATCCGGCCGGCCGCGCTCGTCGCTCATCGTGGAGACGACGCCCGTGGGCTTGTTGAGCATGAGGTAGCGCTTGGTGGTGTCGAGCTGCACGGCGGTGCCGTCGACGGTGACCTGCGCGTCGGGGCGGATGCGGGTGCCCAGCTCGGTCACGACCCGGCCGTCGACGGTGATGCGGCCGGCCACGATCATGTCCTCGACGACGCGGCGGCTCGCGACCCCCGCGGCCGCGAGCACCTTCTGCAGGCGCTCGCCCTCGGCTGCTGCCTCGCTCATGCGAACACGTCCTCCTCGCCGTCCGGCAGCAGCGGGCTGATCGGCGGCAGCTCGTCGAGCGAGTTGAGCCCCAGCTGCGTCAGCAGCAGCTCGGTGGTCTCGTAGTTGATCGCGCCCGTCTCCGAGTCGGCGAACGCCTCGCGGATGAGCCCGCGGCCCAGCAGCGTGCGCACTACCGAGTCGACGTTGACGGCGCGGATCGCCGCGACGGCGCCGCGCGTGATGGGCCCCTTGTACGCGATGACGGCGAGCGTCTCGAGCGCCGCCTGCGAGAGCTTCGTGGGCGTCTGCGTGAGCACGAAGTCGGCGGCGTCGACGTCGTAGGCCTCGCGCACGTAGATGCGCCAGCCGCCGCCCACCTCACGCAGCTCGAAGCCGCGCTCGGGGCCCGCCGGGCGATCGCCCACCGCCTGCCCGTCGTAGTCGGCGCGCAGCGCCTCGATCGCCGCCTTCACCTCGCGCACCGGCGCGCGCAGGGCCGTCGCGAGGTGCACGGCGCCCTGCGGCTCGTCGGCGACCATGAGGATCGCCTCGATGCGGCGCTCGAGCGGCATGTGGGAGCGGTCGGCCGCAGGCGCCTCGTCGGGCTGCGCCTCGGGCTGCGCCTCGAGCTGGTCGTCGGCCTGCGCCTCGGCCCGCTCCTCGGCCTGCGCCTCGGGCTGCTCCTCGGACTGCTCCTCGACCGCCTCTTCCGCCGCCGCCCGCGCGCTCGCGTCGGCCGACGCATCCGTCTCATGCATGGTCATAGTCTGCCCCCAGGGCGACGAGGTCCTCGTCGCGGAAGTCGTGGCCGGTCCAGCTGATCGAGAGCTCGCCGAGCGGCTCGAGCTGCTCGAACGAGATGGCCGCGTGCCGGTAGAGCTCGAGCACGGCGAGGAAGCGCGCCACGATGACGCCGCGCGTCGCCTCGCCCGCGATGAGCTCGCGGAAGGTGGTCGTTCCCGACTGCCGCAGGGTCGAGACGATGTGCGCCGCCTGCTCGCGGATCGACACGAGCGGCGCGTGCAGGTGCGTGAGCCCGACGGTCGGGATCTCCTTCGGCGTCATCGCCAGCAGAGCGAGGGCGGCGAAGTCGTCGGCGGAGAGGGTCCACTTGAGCTCAGGCGTGCGCTGCCGGAAGCGCTCCTCGAGCCGCACCGAGCGGGCGTGGCGGCTCGATTCGGTGCCGATCCGCTCGGCCATCCAGAGCGCCGCCTGCTTGAACGCGCGGTACTGCAGCAGGCGCGCGAAGAGCAGGTCGCGCGCCTCGAGCAGCGCGACGTCCTCGCTGTCGACGACGTCCCCGGCGGGCAGCAGCGACGCGATCTTGAGGTCGAGCAGCGTCGCGGCGACGACGATGAACTCGCTCGCCTGCTCGAGCTCCTCGTGCGTGTCGAGCGTGCGCACGTAGGCGATGAAGTCGTTCGTGACGCGGCTGAGGGCGACCTCGGTGACGTCCATCGAGCGGTTGCCGATGAGCGTCAGCAGCAGGTCGAACGGCCCGTCGAAGTTGTCGAGGGCGAGGCGGAAGCCGCGCTGCTCGGGCTCGGCGGCTGCGGGTGTCTCCGCCTCGGCGGGTGCGGCGTCTGCCGCGTCAGGCGATGGCGCCACGGGCGATCAGCTCGCGCGCGAGCTGGCGGTAGATCTCGGCTGCCGCGTGCTCGGGGGCGAACTGCGTCACGGGCAGGCCGGCGACGGATGCGTCGGGGAACTTCACCGTGCGGCGCACGACCGTGTCGAGCACGGTGTCGCCGAAGGTCTCGACGACGCGATCCATGACCTCGCGCGCGTGCAGCGTGCGGGAGTCGAACATGGTCACGAGGATGCCGTCGAGCTCGAGCGCCGGGTTCAGGCGGTCCTGCACCTTCTCGATCGTCTCCTTGAGCAGCGCGACGCCGCGGAGCGCGAAGTACTCGCTCTCGAGCGGGATGAGCACGCCGTGCGCGGCCGTGAGCGCGTTGACGGTGAGGAGGCCGAGCGAGGGCTGGCAGTCGATGAGGATGAGGTCGTAGTCGTCGGCGACGCGGCGCAGCACGCGCGAGAGGATCTGCTCGCG
>DASSWM010000100.1:0-3601 GCA_035704865.1 Agrococcus sp. | reverse complement strand
GCCCTCCGGCAGGTCGGCGGTCGCCTCGCGCACGGCCCGGCGCACGTCGGCGACGGCAGGCGTCAGCCGCGGTCGACGGTCGCTTTCGGGCATGAAGTAACCTTATGCCGATTCCGCACCCCCACGAGAAGGAGCCCCCGTTGGCCGCCTACGACGTCGTCATCGAGATCCCCAAGGGGAGCCGAAACAAGTACGAGCTCGACCACGAGACCGGTCGCGTCTACCTCGACCGCGTGCTGTTCACGACCTTCGTCTACCCGACCGACTACGGCTTCTTCGAGGGCACGCTCGGCCTCGACGGCGACCCGGTCGACGCGCTCGTGCTGCTCGAGTACCCGGTGCCGCCGGGCGTGTTCGTGAAGGTGCGTCCCGTCGGCCAGCTCAACATGGAGGACGACGGCGGCATCGACACGAAGGTCATCTGCGTGCTCGAGAAGGACCCGCGCTGGTCGCACATCCAGGAGATCGACGACGTGCCGCAGCAGACGCGCAACGAGATCGAGCACTTCTTCATGCACTACAAGGACCTCGAGCCCGGCAAGTGGGCCAAGCTCGGCGGCTGGGAGGGCGCGGCCGCCGCCGAGGCCACCGTGCAGGCCGGCATCGAGGCGTTCGACGCCGCCCACGGCGACGAGTCGGGCGAGGGCGTCGAGAAGGTCGAGGGCGGCCGCGACGTCGACACGGCCGACGAGACGCCGCGCGCCGGCGACACGGGCGTCGAGAAGCCCGAGGGCGGGCGCGACGCCGGCCGCTGAGCCGCCGCACACGACGAGGGGCGCACCGCGTGGTGCGCCCCTCGTGCTGTGTCGTGACGGATCCCGCTGTGCCGTGACGGACCGCGCCGTGCCGTGGCGGACCGCGCTGTGTCGTGACGGACCGCGCTGTGTCGTGACGGATCCCGCCGTGCCGTGACGACGCATCCGTCATCCGGCCCGTCGCGGACATGCAGGACGGATGCGTCGGCCCGCGCCGGGCGGGCGCGTCGCGTCAGCGCAGGTAGACCCCGCGGGCGTTGAGGAACGGCTCGGGGTTGACGAGCGTGCCGCCGACGCGGATCTGGAAGTGCAGGTGGCAGCCGGTCGAGTGGCCCGTCGAGCCCTCGTAGCCGACGACCTGGCCCGCGCTCACGCGCTGGCCCGGATAGACCGGTGCCGGATAGGCCATGTGCGCGAACTCGCTCTGCACGCCGTTGCCGTGGTTGATGTAGAGGATGTTGGCGCCGTAGATGTCGTAGCCGCGCAGCGCGACCGTGCCGTTCGCCGGAGCGAAGATCGGCGAGAAGCAGCCGCCCACGATGTCGACGCCCGCGTGCAGCTTCGCGCCGAGGATGCCCAGCGGGTCGTTCCGCCAGCCATACCCGGAGGTGAAGCGGCCGTAGTGCGGCGTGACCCAGCCGCTGTTGCTCGGCGGGGCGACCGGCACGGAGCTGCCACCGCCGCTGCCGCCGTTGTTGCGGGCCTCCTCGGCGAGCCTCGCGGCCTCCTCGGCAGCGCGCTGGCGCGCCTCCTCGGCCTCGCGCCGCTCGCGCTCGATGCGCAGCCGCTCCTGCTCGGCGAGGTAGGCCTGCCAGCGCTGGCCGGCCGCGTAGTCCTGCTCGGTGGCGGCGCGGTTCTGCACCAGCACCTCGAGCTGCGTCTCGAGCTCGACGCGGTGCGTCTGCTCCTCCTCGACCGCCGCCTGGGCGGCCGCCGCGGCCTCCTGCGCCGCGACGTAGGCGGCGTCGGCCGCCTCCTTCAGCTCGTGCAGCGCGTCGCGCGCGACCTCGGCCTGGTCCTGCAGCGCCTGCGCGGTGTTCGAGTCCTGCTGCGCCTGCTGGTAGAGCGAGTCGGCGGTGCCGGCGACGCGATCCATGAGGTCGAGCCGGTAGAGCCAGTTGTCGGCGGAGCCGGGGTTGGCGAAGAGCTCGGCGCTCATGTCGCCCGTGCCGCCGGAGCGTGCGAGCTGCGCCGCGAGCTGGGCGGCCGCGAGCTGCGACTCCTCGGCGCGCGCGAAGGCGTCGTCGGCCTGCTGCTGCAGCCGGTCGGCGACGGCGACGGCCTCGTCGTAGACACGCTGCGCCTCGATCGCCTCGGCGGCCCGCCGGTCGGCTTCGGCGCGCGCGTTCGCGAGGCTCGACTCGAGCTGCGCGATGAGCTCGCGGATCTCGGCGATCTGCTGGTTCTTCGCGTCGACGTTGCCGCGCGCGGCCTCGACCTCCGACCAGGTCGGGTAGCCCCACTGATCCTCGGCCTGCGCCTGCGGCACGCCGGGCATGACGAGCGTGGCGACGAGGCCCGCGACGGCGGCGGTGGCGAGGATGCCGGTGCGCATGCCGCGCCAGCGGGCGCGGATTCGCTCGGCAGGTGCCGGCCGGTCGGGCTGGGCCATCGTCTCCCCGTCTCGCAGCGTCGGACCGCCGCATCGTCCACCATCGTGCACCCGGCGCTCGCCTCTGTCACGACACAATCGGGACCACGCTAGCAACTTTCATGTTCCACCTGAAGGTTTGATTCAGCGAATGTTGAGGTGGGCGTGTCGCGGATCCCGACGCGCCGCGCGCGGGTCGCCGGTTTGCACTTCGGCTCGCGCGTCGGGTAACGTAACTCCTCGGTAGTCGTGTGCTTCGGCACTCGGCCCCATCGTTTAGCGGCCTAGGACACCGCCCTTTCACGGCGGCAGCACGGGTTCGAATCCCGTTGGGGTCACTCATTGCGGATTCTCTCTGTACGATGGGTCTACCAGTAAGGCCCTGTAGCGCAGTCTGGTTAGCGCGCCGCCCTGTCACGGCGGAGGTCGCGGGTTCAAGTCCCGTCAGGGTCGCCATTGCCTGAGGCCCTCTCACACGAGAGGGCCTTGTGCAAGGGCGGGCGAGAGCCCGCCGGCTCGCAGGAGCCCGGCTCTGTAGCTCAGTTGGTAGAGCGCACGACTGAAAATCGTGAGGTCACGGGATCGACGCCCGTCGGAGCCACAGCAGAAGCCCCCGCACAGCGGGGGCTTCGTCATTGGTGCGGTGGCCCTGAGCCTCAAGACACGCCGAGCAGGCGTGACGGGGGCGGATGCGTCAGGCAGTCCTGACGAGGCCGCGGAGCGTCTCGGCGTCCTCGTTCGCCCCGAACGCGGGCCAGCCCGGCTGCAGGTGCAGGCCGTCGGCGAGAGATTCGAGCACGACGGCGTCGAAGCCGAAGTCATCGACGAGGCCCGCGACCAGCTCGACATCGCGCGGCTCGTCGCCCGCGACCGCGATCGCGCGGCGCTGCGGGTGCCCTGCGGGCCGCGGCGCGTCCGCCAGGTCGTGGTACCCCATGTGGTTGAACGCCTTCACGACGCGCGAGCGCGGCAGGAACGCCTGCACGATCGTGCTCGTGGGCCGCTCGGGGTCGGTGAACTCGTCGCGGATGCCGTCGGTCTCCCACCAGTAGTTCATCGCATCCAGCACGAGCGTGCCTTCGAGCTCCGCGACCGGCAGATTCCGATACTTCCCGAGCGGCAGCGCGAGCACGACGATGTCGGCCTCGCGCGCGGCCTCCTCCGCTGAGGCGGCTACTGCCCCTGGCGCGAGAACATCGATCGTGAGCGCGATGCGTTCCGGCTCGCGAGAACCCGAGATGAGCACCCGATAGCC
>DASSWM010000099.1:0-8801 GCA_035704865.1 Agrococcus sp. | reverse complement strand
TTGTAGGCGGGCACGGATGCGTAGCCGCGGCTCGTGTAGAGCGCGTTGGCCGCCGCGAGCGAGCTGTTCGTGTCGAGCACGACCTCCGTTGCGCCCAGCGCGACGGCGCGGTCCTCGAGCGCCGCGAGCAGCGCCGCGCCGGTGCCGCGGCCCCGCCCGGCGGGCGCGACGTAGAGGTGCTTCACCTCGAAGCGGTGCGGCGCGAGCCGCCGCAGCGCGCCGCAGCCGACCGGCTCGCCGTCGCTCCAGGCGACGAGGAAGGCGCCCTGCGGTGCGCGCAGCGTCTCGGGGTCGGCGGGCTTCGGCGTGTACTTCCCGCCCACGAACGTGATGGCGCGGTCGGAGAAGTAGGCCTGCAGCATCGCCGTCGCGACACCGGTCGACGGGTCCTCTGCGGCGATCGTCACGGTCACCAGATCACTCTACGACTGCCGATCGTCGGACCCCTTCGCGATCGTCGGACCCGTTCGAGAGGGTCCAGGCTCGGCGAAGGGGTCCAGCGGCGATCGAGCACGCGCAGCGCCGTAGGCTGGAGCCATGGCAGGCACCAGGCGCGTCGGCATCGCCGGCTCCACCGGCAGGCTCGGATCCCTCGCGCTGCGGCTCGCGCAGGAGGCCGACGACCTCGAGCCGGTCGAACTCGACGTGCGCGAGGGCGTCGACCTCGCCGGCATCGACGTCGTCTTCGACGCCACGGTGCTCGCGGCGAGCGCGAAGCTGGTCGAAGCGACCGCCGAGGCGGGCGTGCCGGTCGTCGTCGGCACGAGCGGATGGACCGACGAGCGCATCCGCGCCCTCCGCGACCGAGGCGCCGAGCGCATCCGCATCGTGCCGAACTTCTCGCTCGGGAGCGTGCTCGAGACGCACCTCGCGACCATCGCCGCCCAGCACTTCACGGCCGTCGAGGTCGTCGAGGCGCACCACGACCGCAAGCGCGACGCCCCGAGCGGCACCGCCACCCGCACGGCCGAGGCGATCGGCGCCGTGCGCGGCTTCAGCCCCGCGACGCCCGACGAGCCCGGTCGCGGCGCGATCATCGCGGGCGTGCCCGTGCACGCGATCCGCCTGCCCGGCGTCGTCGCACGCCAGGAGGTCGTCTTCGGCGGCATCGGCGAGACGCTCACGATCCGCCACGACACCACCTCGAGCGAGAGCTACTCGGCCGGCATCCTGCTGGCGCTGCGCGCCGAGCCGCGGGCGGGCGTCACGGTCGGCATCGGCGACCTCCTGGGGCTCGCGTGACCGATCGCCCGGCCGCGCCCGAGGATCGCCCGGCCGCGCCCGGGGATCGCCCGGCCGCGCCTGAGGATCGTCCGGCCGCGCCCGCGAGCCGCCCGGCCGCGCCCGCGAGGCTCAGCAAGGCGCTCGCGCTCGTCATGGCCGCCGCGCTCGCGCTCTACGTGGTCGTCGCCGGCAGCCTCGCGGTGCAGTTCATCGCGACGGGGGAGCCGCTCGGCCTCGTGCTCGGGATCGCGCTCATCGTCTTCTTCCTCGTGGGCGCGTGGGCGCTCGTGCGCGAGCTCGTCTTCGGCATCCGGCTCGACCGCGCCGTGCGCGCGCTCGCGGCTGAGGGCGGCATGCCCGAGCCGCTGCCCGCGACGCCGTCGGGCCGCGCCGACAAGGACGCCGCCGAGCACGCGTTCCCGGTCGCGAAGGCCGACGTCGAGGCGCACCCCGAGTCGTGGCGGTCGTGGCTGCGGCTGTCGATGGCGTACGACGCCGCGCGCGACCGCAAGCGCGCGCGAATGGCCGCGCGCAAGGCGCTCGAACTGCGCAGGCTGCGAGAGACTGGAGCGCAGGAGGCACCATGACCGACCACTCGACGGCGCCCGCGGGCACGCCCGCGCGACCCGACGCATCCGCCCACCCGTACGAGGCGCTGCTCGCCGACGTCTTCGCCAACGGCGAGCACAAGGGCGACCGCACCGGCACTGGCACGCGCTCGGTCTTCGGGCGCCAGCTGCGCTACGACCTGCGCGAGGGCTTCCCGCTCATCACCACCAAGCGCGTGCACTTCAAGTCGATCGCGCTCGAGCTGCTGTGGTTCCTGCGCGGCGAGTCGAACGTCGGCTGGCTGCAGAGCCGAGGCGTCACGATCTGGGACGAGTGGGCCGACGCGGATGGGGAGCTCGGCCCCGTCTACGGCGTGCAGTGGCGCTCGTGGCCGGATCGCGATGGCGGCACGATCGACCAGATCGCGCAGGTCGTCGAGTCGATCCGCACGAACCCCGACTCTCGCCGCCACATCGTCTCGGCCTGGAACCCGGCCGACATCCCCGAGATGGCGCTCGCCCCCTGCCACGCGTTCTTCCAGTTCGACGTCACCGACGGCCGGCTGAGCTGCCAGCTCTACCAGCGCTCGGCCGACATGTTCCTCGGCGTGCCCTTCAACATCGCCAGCTACGCCCTGCTGACGCACATGGTCGCGCAGCAGACGGGGCTCGAGGTGGGCGAACTCATCTGGACCGGCGGCGACTGCCACATCTACGACAACCACGTCGAGCAGGTCGAGCGGCAGCTCGCGCGCGAGCCGTTCGCGCTGCCCACGCTGCGCATCGGCCGCACGCCCGACTCGATCCTCGACTACGAGCTCGAGGACTTCGAGGTCGTCGGCTACGAGCACCACCCGGGCATCAAGGCGCCGGTCGCGGTCTGAGCCGCGCGGCACCGCGCCCGATCAGCGGTGGGCGGCGGGCCCGAAGAGCTGCCAGTCCTGGTCGGCGTGCACGACCACGATCGAGCGCTCCTGCGAGAGCGAGCCGAAGGTCTCCGTGGCGTGTCCCGTGGGCACGATCGCGCTGCGGCAGCTGATCACCGCCATGCCGCCCCAGTAGCCGCACTGGCGCACGCCGAAGTCGAGGGCGGGGTGCGCGGCCGTGAGCGGCCCGGCCGCTCCGTCGTACAGCAGCACGTCGTCGCCGGCGCCGGTCGCGGTGCCGACGAGCTCGCGAGCGTGCCGCAGATCCTGGAACGTGACCGTCCACGCATCCGGGGCGTGGATCTGCAGCTGCGTCGCTGTCCGATCGGGCTGCGGCAGGTAGGCGAAGGTCTGCGGCAGCCCCCAGCCGTCGCCGCCGAGCTGCTGCACCGGCAGGCCCTCGTCGTTGAACGTCGTCAGCGAGAAGCCGGGACCGGCCAGCTCGTGCGTGAAGTGGATGAGCCCGCCGGTCGCACCTTCGGGCAGCGGGACCGTGGCGTCGCCGAAGCCCTCGACCGTCGTGGTCGCGAAGGTGCCGAAGTCGTCGCCCATCGCGCGCTGGATCGGTGAGTACTGCGGGCACGGCTCGAGCGCGAGCGCCGTGTCGTCGAGCGTCTCGGCGCTGCCGAGGCCGATGACCTGGCTGAGGCCGAACGCCTCGGCCTCCTCCGCGAGCATGGCCGTGACGGTGTGGTGGCACGACGCGGGGGAGAGGTAGAGCGGCATGCCGGTGGCGGCCGCCTGCACCGCACCCGCGAGCGCGTCCGGGAAGTTCTTGCCGGTCGCCAGCAGCATCGTCGTGATGCTGGGGTCCACGGGGTACGCGGCGTTGATCAGGCGCGCGGTGTCGTAGCGGTCGGTGCCCGCGTGGCGGACGATGTCCACCGCACCGCGCTCGGCGAGCAGCGCCTCGTCGGCGGCGCTCACCGATGGGGTGCCACCGGCGATCGACACCGGCATGCCTTCGACGAACGGCGCGACGCTGTCGGCCCAGTCGCGCGCGCTCGCCGCGCTCGTGCCGTGCCAGTCGAGGATGATGCCGGCGCTCGTGGCACCCGCGACCGACGCGGCGACGAGCGCATCCGGGAAGTTGTGGCCCGACACGACCCAGATCTCGTTGACCGGGCCGGTGCTCGCCAGCCGCTCGAGCAGCTCCAGCGACGTCCCGACCCGGTCGCTGCCGCCGATGCGCTCGATGCGGATCGCGGGGAAGGCCTTGGCGAGCTGCGCGCGCACCGTCTCGTGCACGGTGGCTGCCGAGCCGACCAGCACGATCTCGCTCGGCGAGAGCTCGCCGATGCGCTGCATGACGATCGCGGGCACCGCATCGGGACGCGTCAGCAGCAGATGCCCGCCTTCCGCAGCCGCGACGGGCCCGGCCGCGAGCGCGTCCGCGAAGGTCAGCCCGGACGCGAGGTAGACGACGTCGCCGGGTGAGGGGGTCTGCCGTGAGACTTCGACGCTCGTGGCGTATCGATCGGCGCCCGCGATGCGGGACTGCGTCGTCGCATCGGCAGCGGGCGCGGACGCAGTGAGGCTGACTGCCAGCATGCTGGCGGCTGCGAGCAGGGTGATGAGCACACGCATGGCCGTGGTCCGTTCGAGAGAGCCGCAGCGATGCGGGCGGAGCAATTCGACAGCACTCTATGGCCGGCAGAGGCCGTTCGGCGCTGTCGCCGCATCACGGTTCGGTCACGGATCTCGCGTACGGTGAGCGTGTGACTCTCGGCATGATCTGGGCGCAGGCGCGCGGCGCCGTCATCGGCGAGGCGGGCGACATGCCCTGGCGCCTCCCCGAGGACATGGCGCGCTTCAAGGCCGTCACGATGGGCCACCCGGTCGTGATGGGCCGCCGCACGTGGGAGTCGTTCCCGCAAGCGTTCCGGCCGCTGCCCGGCCGCGACAACATCGTCATCACCTCGAACCCCGACTACATCGCGCCCGGCGCCCGCGTCGTCGGCAGCCTCGAGGAGGGGCTCGCCGCCGCCCGCGCGCTGCTCGACGACCCCGCTGACGAGGTGTGGGTCATCGGCGGCGGACGCGTCTACCGCGACGCCATGCCGCACGCCGACCGGCTCGAGATCACCGACATCGACCTCGACGCAGCAGGCGACACGACCGCTCCCGAGCCCGAGACGGGCACGACGGATGCGCTGTGGCGCGAGACCGCGCGCGACCCGGCCACGGGGTGGCACGAGAGCACCTCGGGCCTGCGGTACGCCTACCGCACCCTCGAGCGCGCCCGCTGACGCGCAGGCTCGAGCGCGAGTCGGCTCGCTCGGCGTCTGCGCACGCGGCACCCGTCTCGCGCGACCGGCGCACCGGATGCGGCAGCCGCGCGCGTGCGCCGCGGTCAGCCGAGCGCGATCCAATACCGCTCGTAGCGGCCATGCTCTGCGCTCTCACGCACGTCCTCGAGCTCGCCGCCGGCGCCGACGATCACGCTGCGCGACGCCGGGTTGTCCGACTCGCAGCACAGCAGGGCGCGCTCGATGCCCATCGCTCGGGCGCGGTCGAGCGCGAGCCGCAGCGCGGCCCCCGCGACGCCGCGGCCGCGAGCGGTCGGCCGGATGCCGAAGCCGATGTGCCCGCCCTCGGCCAGCAGCCAGTCGTTGAGCTCGTGCCGCAGGTGGATCGAGCCGAGCACCGTCTCCGGCTCGGCGTCGTCGACGATCCACCACGCCGTGGCCGGCACGAAGCCCTCGAGCGCGCGCTCGTTCTGCAGCCGCTCGCGCTCGAGCCAGCGCGCGAAGCCGGCCGCCGTCGCGAGCTCGTCGACCTCGAACAGGTGCGTCGAGTAGCCGTGCAGCACGGCGCCGTCGAACTCGCGCATCGACGCGACCCATGACGCGTGCAGCGCAGGTCCCGGCTCCACCAGCGTGATCATGCGGCAACGCTACTGGCCGCCGTCGGCGGCTCCGCCCGTCTCCTGAACCCCGCGCATCCCGCAATCACATGTCGTCGGCCGTCGCAGGATGAGGACGGATTCGCGATTCGTCACGGGTTGAGGACGGATTCGCGTCTGCACAGCAGCTCTCCTCATCCCATGACGCGGGCCGCCCTCGACGGCGGGTCGCCGCGGCCCGCCGATTCTCGGGCGGTGGCTGCGGCCGCGTATCCCGCGCGTCCCGCGCATCCCCGGCATCCCGTGCCTGGACCCTGCGCATCGGGGGCGCTGTACCCTGGGGGAGTGAGAGACAATCCCTTCGGCCAGGTGCTCGTCGCGCTCGTGACCCCCTTCCGCGCCGACGGCGAGGTCGACTGGGATGACGTCGAGCGGCTCATCGACGACGTCGTGACGAACGGCGCCGACGGCATCGTCGTCTCCGGCACGACGGGCGAGACCTCCACGCTCACCGACCCCGAGAAGATCAGGCTCGTCGAGGTCGCGAAGGCCGTCGCGGGCGATCGCGCCAAGATCATCCAGGGCGGCGGCTCCAACGAGACCGCCCACGCGATGGACCTCAACCGCCAGGCCGAGGAAGCCGGCGCCGCCGGCGTCATGATCGTCACGCCGTACTACAACAAGCCGACGCAGGCGGGCGTGCTCACGCACTTCCGCATGATCGCCGACGCGACCGACCTGCCGGTGATCCTCTACGACATCCCCGGCCGCAGCGGCATCCCGATCCGCTACGAGACGCTGCTGCGCGCGTCGAAGCATCCCAACATCCTCGCGGTGAAGGACGCCAAGGGCGACTTCGCCGAGGTGAGCCGCGTGCTCAACCAGACCGACCTGCTCTACTTCTCGGGCGACGACAGCAACGTGCTGCCGCACCTCGCGATCGGCGCGACGGGCCTCATCGGCGTCACCGCCAACATCGCGCCCAAGCCCTACCGCACCATGATCGACGCGGTGAACGCGGGCGACCTGCACACGGCGCAGCAGCAGCACCAGGCGCTCGAGCCGCTCGTGCGCGCCACGATGACGCACGTGCCCGGCACGGTCGCGACGAAGTACATCCTGCACGGCCTCGGCCGCATCGGCAGCCCGCGCGTGCGTCTGCCCCTCGTCGGCCCCGAGGACACCGAGGCGGCGCTCATCGAGGACGAGATCGCCCTCGTCACCGGCGTCGACGGCCTCGACCTCAGCACCTTCCGCCCCGACCGCAACGCGGCCGCGGGCGGCGCGCTGCCGAAGGTGCACGGCACCACCAGGTAGCCCCCAGATCCATGGACGCCCGTACGGACGTCACCGCAGAGACGACAGAGCGCGCGAGGTGCGCGCAACCCACCACATCCGCCCGCCCCACGGTTCCACCGCAGGGCGGGCCATATACGAAGGAGGGCCCATGACGGCCATCACTCAGCCTGCCCCGCTCGCAGCGGGCACGCTCCGCTTCTATCCGCTCGGCGGCCTCGGCGAGGTCGGCCGCAACATGACGGTCTACGAGCAGGACGGCAAGCTGCTCATCGTCGACTGCGGCGTGCTCTTCCCCGAGGAGCACCAGCCCGGCGTCGACCTGATCCTGCCCGACTTCGGGCCCATCCGCGATCGCCTCGACGACATCGTCGGCCTCGTGCTCACGCACGGCCACGAGGACCACATCGGCGCCGTGCCCTACCTGCTGCGGCTCAAGGCCGACATCCCGCTGCTGGGCTCGCAGCTCACGCTCGCGCTCGTCGAGGCGAAGCTCAAGGAGCACCGCATCAAGCCCTACACGCACACGGTGAAGGAGGGGCAGAAGGAGCAGCTCGGCCCGTTCGAGACCGAGTTCGTCGCCGTCAACCACTCCATCCCGGACGCGCTCGCGGTCGCGATCCGCACGAGCGCGGGCCTCGTGCTCCACACGGGCGACTTCAAGATGGACCAGCTGCCGCTCGACGACCGCATCACCGACCTGCGCGCCTTCGCGCGCCTCGGTGAGGAAGGGGTGGATGCGTTCCTGGTCGATTCGACGAACGCCGACGTCCCGGGGTTCACGGCTCCCGAGCGCGAGATCGGCCCCGTCCTGTCGCAGGTGATCGGCAAGACCACCGGTCTCGTCGTCGTCGCCTCCTTCTCGAGCCACGTGCACCGCGTGCAGCAGGTGCTCGACGCCGCGAACGAGAACGGCCGCAAGGTCGCGCTCGTGGGCCGCTCGATGGTGCGCAACATGGGCATCGCCGCCGACCTCGGCTACCTCAAGGTGCCGCAGGGCGTGCTGGTCTCCCAGAAGGAGGCCGAGAACATGCCGCGCGAGCAGGTCGTGTTCATGTCGACCGGATCGCAGGGCGAGCCGATGGCCGTGCTGAGCCGCATCGTCAACGGCGAGCACCGCATCGAGGTGGGGGAGGACGACACCGTCATCCTCGCGTCGAGCCTCATCCCCGGCAACGAGAACGCCGTCTTCCGCATCATCAACGGCCTCATGCAGCTGGGCGCCAACGTCGTGCACAAGGGCTCCGCCAAGGTGCACGTCTCGGGCCACGCGAGCGCGGGCGAGCTGCTCTACTGCTACAACATCCTCGGTCCCGCGAACGTCATCCCCGTGCACGGCGAGTACCGCCACCTGCACGCGGCGGCGCAGCTCGCGATCGACACCGGACTGCCGCGCGAGCGCGCCTTCGTGGGCGAGAACGGCACCGTCTGGGATCTGCGCGACCACGAGGTGCGGGTCGCGGGCCAGCTGGAGATCGGCTTCGTCTACGTCGACGGCTCGTCCGTCGGCCGCATCGACGAGGCCGACCTCAAGGATCGCCGCATCCTCGCCGAGGAGGGCTTCATCTCGATCTTCATCGCCCTCGAGCCGCAGACCGGCAAGGTCATCGTCGGCCCCGAGATCCACGCGCGCGGCTTCGCCGAGGACGACAAGGTCTTCGACGACATCCGCCCCAAGATCGTCAAGGCGCTCGCCGAGGCGGCCGAGCAGGGCGTGCGCGACCAGCACCAGTACCAGCAGGTCGTGCGCCGCACGGTCGGCCGATGGGTCGGCACGCGCATCCGCCGCCGCCCCATGATCGTGCCGGTCGTCATCGAGGCGTAAGCCCGGCAGTCTCGGCGCCCCCGCATGCTCGTCCGCGGGGGCGCCGATCTCATCCGACAGGATGAGTGCCGGATGCGCAGGGTTGCCATAGGTTGGCAGGCAGGGCGCCGACGCACCACGGCGCTGCCACTCCTCCG
>DASSWM010000098.1:0-3082 GCA_035704865.1 Agrococcus sp. | reverse complement strand
GACCGCGCTGGCACGCGCGAACCTCGACTCGCTCGACGAGGAGATCGCGGCGCAGGCCGCGCTCGTGTCGAAGCACGACCTCGAGGCGGCGGGCCACCGCTCGAAGGTCGAGGTCGCGCAGTCGACGCTCGCCGCGCGCGAGGCGGAGGTCACGCGCCGCGAGAGCGCCCTCGCGAACGCCGAGCAGCGCCTCGCCGAGGCGACGGCCGCCGCCGCCGAGGTCGGCGACGAGCAGGAGGTGGACGACGCCGAGTCGCTCTCCGCCGCCTACCGCGACGCCGACGAGGCGCAGGCCCGCCTGTCGAGCGCCCTCGACGAGCGCCGCGACGCGCTCCACGCGGTGGAGCGCGAGCGCGACGCCATCGCGGCCCGCACCTCGGCCCTGACCCTCGCGCTGTCGAAGGCCAACGCATCCGCCGGTCTCGTCGACGCCGGCCTCGCCGGGGTCGGCGGGCTCGTCGCCGAGCACGTGAAGGTGCGGAAGGGGTACGAGGCGGCGATCGCGGCGGCGCTCGGCACGCTCGGCGAGGCCGTGCTGGCCGACACGCGGGAGGCCGCCGCCGCCGCGATCGAGCACGCGCACCGCGAGGGGCTCGGCCGCATCGAGGCGGTCGTCGGCGACGCGGTGCCGATGCGGCCCGAGGTGTCGAAGGCCGACGCCAAGGCGCTCGCCGGCGCCGTGCACGCGCCCACGGTCGTCGATGCGCCCGCGGGCGTGCTGGGCGTGCTCGCGTACACGTTCGTCGTCGAATCGCTCGAGGCAGCGCAGGAGGCCGGGCCCGCGATCGCGCGGCTCGAGCTCGGCGGCCCGGTGACGATCGTCACGAAGCGCGGCGACTACGTGAGCGAGTACTTGATGCGCGGCGGCAGCGACGACGCGCAGTCGCGGCTCGAGCTCATCGCCGAGCGCGACTCAGCGACCGAGCGCCTCGAGGAGCTCTCGACGTCGATCGAGCGCGAGGCCGGTGCGCTCGAGGACGCGCGGCAGGCGCATCAGCAGGCCAAGCGCGCGGCCGCCGACGCGCTGGAGGCACTGCGCGCGCACGATGCGGCATCGGCCGCCCGCGGCGAGCAGCGCAGCCGCGCCCGCGCGCGGCTCGAGTCGGCGACTGGCGAGCACGAGCGGGCCGAGGCCGCGCTCGCTGAGGCGAGGCGCGGCATCGACGACGCCCGGCGCGGCGTCGAGGCGGCCGAGCAGGCGCTCGAGCGGTTCGAGGCGAAGCCGCGGCCGATGCTGGACGCCTCCGCGCGCGAGGGGCTGCTGGCAGAGCTCGAGCAGGCGCGCGGCGGCGAGACCGACCTGCGCATCGAGCTCGAGACCGCCAGGGAGCGCGTGCGCGCCGAGCTCGCGCGCGCCGACTCGCTCGAGCGCGACGTCGAGGCGCAGCGGGCTCGCGCCGAGGAGGCCGCGCGCCGCGCGGTGCTGCGCGAGCGCCAGCGGCAGCAGGCCTCGCGCGTGCTCGCCGCGATCCCGCCGGTGCTGGCGGCGGCCGAGCGCTCCGTGCAGGAGGCCCGCGGGGTGCTCGCCGAGCGCGAGGCGGCCCGCCGCGACCGCAGCGAGGAGCTCACGCGGCTGCGCCGCGACGAGGGCGGGCTTCGCGAGCGGCTGCAGGAGCTCACCGAGCACGTGCACGTCGCCGAGATGGAGGCGTACGAGCAGCGGCTGCACCTGTCGAACCTGCTCGAGCGCGCCGGCAGCGAGCTGGGCCTCGAGGAGCAGGTGCTCGTCGCCGAGTACACGCCCGAGGAGGCGTGGGACCGCAAGGCCGAGCAGGCGCGCCTGCAGGAGGCGGAGCGCAAGCTCGGCAGGCTCGGCCGCGTCAACCCGCTCGCGCTCGAGGAGTTCGAGGCGCTCGAGCAGCGGCACACGTTCCTCACCGAGCAGCTCGCCGACCTCGCGAAGACCCGCGCCGACCTCGAGCAGATCATCGCCGACCTCGACGAGACGATGGAGGCGATCTTCGCCGCCGCGTTCGAGGACACGAAGGCCGCGTTCACCGAGGTCTTCCCGGTGCTGTTCCCGGGCGGCTCCGGCGCGCTCGCGCTCACCGATCCCGACAACCTGCTCGAGACGGGCGTCGAGGTCACCGTGCGGCCGGCGGGCAAGAAGATCGACCGCATCTCGCTGCTCTCCGGCGGCGAGCGCTCGCTCGCGGCGGTCGCGCTCATGGTCGCGATCTTCAAGGCGCGGCCGAGCCCGTTCTACATCATGGACGAGGTCGAGGCGGCGCTCGACGACGCCAACCTCGGCCGCCTGCTGACGGTCTTCGAGCAGCTGCGCGAGACGAGCCAGCTGATCATCATCACGCACCAGAAGCGCACGATGGAGATCGCGGATGCGCTCTACGGCGTCTCGATGCGGCAGGACGGCGTCTCGGCGGTCGTCGGGCAGCGCACGACGCGCGAGCGCGAACCGGTCGACGCGTAGCGACTGACGCTCACCCCCGCAGCCAGGAGGTGACGTGCACGGCGCCCGGCCCGTAGATCTCGTCGAAGGCCGCCTGTATGGACCCGTCGTCGTAGACCACCTCGAGCGCGAAGCTGCCGTTGCCTCCGCCGAAGCTCATGATGTCGGGACGGGCAAGCTCGATGAGGTCGTCCTGGAGCTGTGTGATGGCCGCATCGTCGAGAGGACCGGCGGGGTGGCGGCGCGGCAGGACCATGTCGATCGATGCAGGGTCCACCATCTCGAGCGGTGTGATGGTGCGCTGCACTGCGTCATAGGTGACGCGCATCGCGACCCCCGACTCGGTCCAGCGGACGCCGTTGGCCGATTCGTGGTCGACAGCCGACCAGTCCCAGCCGACGACCTCCGGGCCGCCGCACTGCGGCGGGTAGGAGGTGAGCATCATCGTGCACAGCATCGGGACGCCGGCGTTCGGGCCATCGTCGGCCTCGAGCACGTCGCCGTATGCGAGGACGGACTCCGTCGCGCTGGGCGTCGGCAGCTCGGCGAGCCGCGCCTGCGTCTCCTCGCCCGTGATGACGGGCGCCGCGGTGTCCAGCGGAGGCTCCATGGCCGGCGGCTCGTCGGCGCCGCCGCGCAGCGCCGACACGACGAAGACGACGCCCGCCCCGTAGA
>DASSWM010000097.1:0-4884 GCA_035704865.1 Agrococcus sp. | reverse complement strand
CCACGGCATCGATGTCGAGCGCCGGGCCATGAACGACCTGCTGCGCCTGGCGAAGGAGCTCGACCTGCCCTTGGTCGCCACCAACGACCTGCACTACACGCACGCGCACGACGCCACCAGCCACGCGGCGTTGCTCTGCGTGCAGTCCGGCGCAACCCTCGACGACCCCAACCGGTTCAAGTTCGACGCGGACGAGTTCTACCTCAAGTCGGCACGCCAGATGCGCGACCTGTTCCGCGACTACCCGGAGGCCTGCGACAACACCCTGCTGATTGCCGAGCGCTGCAATGTGCAGTTCAACGAGAGCGCCAACTACATGCCGCGCTTCCCGGTGCCCGAGGGGCACACGGAGGACACCTGGTTCCGCCACGAGGTGCAGGCGGGGCTCGAGCGCCGGTACCCCAGCGGCATCCCGGATGCGGTGCAGGAGCGGGCAGAGTACGAGACGGGCGTCATCCTGCAGATGGGCTTCCCGGGCTACTTCCTCGTGGTCGCCGACTTCATCAACTGGGCGAAGGACAACGGCATCCGCGTGGGCCCCGGCCGCGGCTCCGGCGCCGGCTCCATGGCCGCCTACGCACTGCGCATCACCGACCTCGACCCGATCGAGCACGGCCTCATCTTCGAGCGCTTCCTCAACCCCGACCGCGTCTCGATGCCCGACTTCGACGTCGACTTCGACGATCGCCGCCGCAGCGAGGTCATCCGCTACGTGACCGAGAAGTACGGCTCGGAGCGCGTCGCGCAGATCGTCACGTACGGCACGATCAAGCAGAAGCAGGCGCTCAAGGACGCCAGCCGCGTGCTCGGCTTCCCCTTCGGCATGGGCGAGAAGCTCACGAAGGCGATGCCGCCCGCGATCATGGCCAAGGACATTCCGCTCGGCGGCATCACCGATCCCTCCCACGAGCGCTACAAGGAGGCGGGCGACTTCCGCGCCCTCATCGAGACCGATCCCGAGGCGAAGACGGTCTACGACACGGCGCTCGGGCTCGAGAACCTCAAGCGCCAGTGGGGCGTGCACGCCGCGGGCGTCATCATGTCGTCCGACCCGCTGATCGACATCATCCCGATCATGAAGCGGGAGCAGGACGGCGCGATCATCACGCAGTTCGACTACCCGGCGTGCGAGTCCCTCGGCCTCATCAAGATGGACTTCCTGGGGCTGCGCAACCTCACGATCGTCTCGGACGCGCTCGAGAACATCCGCGCGAACCGCGGCGAGGAGATCGACCTCGAGACGCTGCCGCTCGACGACCGCGGCGCGTACGAGCTGCTCGGCAGGGGCGACACGCTCGGCGTCTTCCAGCTCGACGGCGGCCCGCTGCGCTCGCTGCTGCGGCTCATGAAGCCCGACAGCTTCGGCGACATCTCGGCCGTCATCGCGCTCTACCGGCCGGGCCCCATGGGCGCCGACTCCCACACGAACTACGCGCTGCGCAAGAACGGCCAGCAGCCCATCACGCCCATCCACCCGGAGCTCGAGGAGCCGCTCGCCGAGATCCTCGACGAGTCGTACGGCCTCATCATCTACCAGGAGCAGGTGATGGCGGTCGCGCAGAAGGTCGCCGGCTACTCGCTCGGGCAGGCCGACATCCTGCGGCGCGCGATGGGAAAGAAGAAGAAGGAGGAGCTCGACAAGCAGTTCGAGGCCTTCTCCGCCGGCATGCTCGAGCGCGGCTACTCCGCCGCCGCGGTGAAGGCGCTGTGGGACATCCTGCTGCCCTTCTCGGACTACGCCTTCAACAAGGCGCACTCCGCCGCCTACGGCGTCATCTCCTACTGGACGGCCTTCCTCAAGGCGCACTACCCGGCCGAGTACATGGCGGCGCTGCTCACGAGCGTGGGCGACTCCAAGGACAAGATGGCGATCTACCTCTCGGAGTGCCGCCGGATGGGCATCACGGTGCTCCCGCCGGACGTCAACGAGTCGTCCCTCTACTTCACGGCCGTCGGCGACGACATCCGCTTCGGGCTCGGCGCCGTGCGCAACGTCGGCGACGGCGTCGTCGAGGGCATCATCGCCGGCCGCGAGCGCGAGGGCGCCTACACGAGCTTCCACGACTTCCTGCGCAAGGCGCCGCTGGGCGTCGCGACCAAGCGCGTGGTGGAGTCGCTCATCAAGTCGGGCGCGTTCGACACGATGGGCTCGACCCGCCGCGCGATGCTCGAGGTGCACGAGGACGCGGTCGACGCGGCGGCCTCGCTCAAGCGCAACGAGGCCAACGGCCAGGTCGACCTGTTCGGCGACATCTTCGACGACCTCGAGACGGTCGCCGACCGCGTGCCCGAGCGGCCCGAGTGGGGCAAGAGCGACAAGCTCGCGTTCGAGCGCGAGATGCTCGGCCTCTACGTCTCCGACCATCCGCTCTCGGGCCTCGAGCTCGAGCTCGCGAAGCATGCGACGCACCAGATCCAGGAGCTCGCCGAGACCGCCGAGGACGGCGACACCGTCACCCTCGCAGGGCTCATCACGAGCGTGCAGCACCGCGTCGCGCGGCAGTCGGGCAACCCCTACGGCATCATCGCGCTCGAGGACTTCGGCGGCGAGCTCGAGATGATGGTGCTCGGCAAGACCTACACCGAGTTCCGCGCGGCGCTGCAGGCCGACGCGGTCGCGGTCGTGCGCGGTCGAGTGCGCACGCGCGACGACAGCATCACGGTGCACGTCAACAGCATCGACACCCCCGACGTGCAGCCGATCGACGAGACGCGGCCGCTCGAGCTTCGCATCCCCGAGCGGCGCGCCTCGATGACGGCGATGCGCGAGCTGCGCACGCTGCTCGAGCGCCACGCGGGGCCGACCGACGTGCGCATCGCGCTCGAGCGGCCCGACATCGAGCGCGTGTTCGCGCTGCCGCAGCAGGTGCGCATCTCGTCCGACCTCTTCGGCGAGATCAAGAGCCTGCTCGGGCCGGCCTCCATCGCGTAGCCCGTCGCAGCGCCTGCCGCAGCCCGACGCGTCTCGAGACCGAGCGCGGCGATCTACGATGGATCCCGTGCTGCGACGAATCGATCTGACGACCCTGCCGGCCGAGCAGGAGCTGCGCGGCCTGCTGCCGCGGCCCGCGGTCGACGTCGCCGCCTCGCTGCCGGCGGTCACCGAGCTCATCGACGACGTGCGGGCGCGCGGCGCCGACGCGCTCCTCGAGCAGGCCGAGCGATTCGACCGCGTGCGACCCGCCGAGATCAGGGTGGGCGCTGACGCGCTGACGGATGCGCTGGCGTCGCTGGACGCGCAGGTGCGGTCCGCGCTCGAGACGGCCATCGAGCGCGTGCGCATCGGCTCGAAGGCGCAGGTGCCGCCGTCGATGATCGCGCACGTCGCGCCCGGCGCCGAGATCGAGCTGCGCTGGCAGCCGGTCGACCGCGTGGGCCTCTACGTGCCGGGCGGCAAGGCCGTCTACCCCTCGAGCGTCGTCATGAACGTCGTCGCCGCGCAGGCCGCGGGCGTCCGGTCGATCGCGGTCGCGAGCCCCGCGCAGGCCGAGCATGGCGGCCTGCCGCACCCGACGATCCTCGCCGCCTGCGCGCTGCTTGGCGTCGACGAGGTCTACGCGATGGGCGGCGCCGGCGCGATCGGCGCGCTCGCGCACGGCGTGCCCGGCATCGGCCTGGCGCCCGTGGACGTCGTCACCGGCCCCGGCAACGTGTTCGTCGCCGCCGCCAAGCGCGTCGTCGCCGGCACCGTGCGCGTCGACGCGGAGGCCGGGCCGACCGAGATCCTCGTCATCGCCGACGACAGCGCCGACGCCGACCTCGTCGCGGCGGATCTCGTGAGCCAGGCGGAGCACGACGAGCTCGCCTCTGCCGTGCTCGTGACCGACTCGGCCGGCCTCGCAGACCGCGTCGACGCATCCGTCGCCCGACGCGCGGCCGAGACGCCCGCCGCCGAGCGCGTCACTGCGTCGCTCACGGGGGAGCAGTCGGCGATCGTGCTCGTCGCCGACCTCGATGCGGCCGCCCGGGTGAGCGACGCGTACGCGCCCGAGCACCTCGAGCTGCTGACGCGCGACGACGAGGCGATGCTGCAGCGCGTCCGCCACGCCGGTGCCGTCTTCCTCGGCCCGCACTCGCCCGTGAGCCTGGGCGACTACGCCGCCGGCTCCAACCACGTCCTGCCCACGGGCGGCCAGGCGCGGCGCGTCGCGGGGCTCGGCGCTGCGACCTTCCTGCGCCCGCAGCAGATCGTGCGCTACGACGCCGAGGCGCTCGCCGCCGTGCGCGACGAGGTGACGGCGCTCGCCGCCGCCGAGGGCCTGCCCGCGCACGGGGAGGCCATCGAGGCGCGCTTCGAGGGCGGGGCGCGCTGATGCACTGCCCCTTCTGCCGCAACCCCGACTCGCGCGTCGTCGACTCGCGCACGAGCGACGACGGCACGTCGATCCGCCGCCGCCGCCAGTGCACCGCGTGCGGCCGCCGGTTCACGACCACCGAGACCGCGAGCCTGTCGGTCGTGAAGCGCTCTGGCGTGCTCGAGCCGTTCCGGCGCGACAAGGTCATCGAGGGCGTCCGCAAGGCGGTGCGCGGCCGGCCCGTGACCGACGCCGACCTCGCGGGCGTGGCGCAGTCGGTGGAGGAGACGATCCGGGCGACGGGTGCGAGCCAGATCGACGCGAACGAGATCGGCCTCGCGGTGCTGCCGCCGCTGCGCGAGCTCGACGAGGTCGCCTACCTGCGCTTCGCGAGCGTCTACAACAACTTCGACTCGCTCGACGACTTCGAGACCGCGATCCGCACCCTGCGCGACGAGAAGGCGCACTCCGCTGACGACGGATCGGCGGCCGACGCATCCGGTGCCGCGACCACGGCCGCGACCGCAGCCGCATCCGCGGCCGCGCCGGCAGCCGGCACCGCAGCAGCCGGCATGGACGACACCGACGG
>DASSWM010000096.1:0-2247 GCA_035704865.1 Agrococcus sp. | reverse complement strand
GGAGCAGGTGGGCGTGGTGTTCCAGTCGTTCAACCTCGTGCCGAGCCTGACGGCGCTCGAGAACGTCGAGCTGCCCGCCCTGCTCGCCGGACGTGAGCCCGATGGCGCGCGCATCGCCGCACTGCTCGACGAGCTGGGCGTCGGCGCGCTCGCCGCGCGGCGCCCGCACGAGCTGTCGGGCGGGCAGCAGCAGCGGTTCGCGATCGCGCGAGCGCTCGCGCAGCGGCCCGCGATCGTGCTCGCCGACGAGCCTACGGGCGCGCTCGACACCGCGACGTCGGTCGAGGTGCAGGAGATCCTCGTGCGGCAGGCCGCCGCGGGGCAGGCGATCGTGGTCGTCACGCACGACCCGATGGTGGCCGCGCGGGCCGAGCGCATCGTGCTGCTGCGCGACGGCCGCGTCGAGGACGAGCTGCCGCCCACCGACGCCGCGACGATCGCGCAGCGCATGCTGCAGGCGGTGGCCCGATGAGCGCGGCCGCCCGCCGCGCCGACGGGGCATCGCGCACGGGTCAGGGGCTCGCGCTCGCCGTCTCGGTGCTCGCTGCCGCGTTCGGCACCGCGCTCGCGACGCTCATGGAGCACGCCGCCCGCGCGCTCTACGGCGAGGAGATGATCGCCGGCAGCGGCACCGCGCGCATCATGCTCGCGATCGCTGGGGTCCTGCTCATCGGCGTGTCGGTCGTCGTCGGCGCGATCGTCGCGCGCCAGGCGTTCACGGGCGCCGTGGAGGATCTGCGCGGCGAGATCGCGCTGCGGCGGCTGCTGGGCGCCTCATCCCGCGGCGAGCGCCGCCGGGTGCTGCGCGGCTTCGTGGCCGTCGGGCTGCTGGGCGCCGCTGCGGGCTGGGCCGTCGGCGTGCTCGTCGCGATCCCCGTGAGCCAGGCGCTGTCGACGCTGGGGGAGCGCCTCGACCTCAGCGGCATGCCGGTCATCGAGCCGTGGGCGGCGGTGCCCGCCATCGCCGTCGCGGCCGCCGCCGCGCTCTCCGCCGCCCTCGCGACCCGCGGCGTGCTCGCGGTGTCGCCGCTCGAGGCGCTGCGCGGCGCCGAGGTCGACGTCGAGACGGTCGTGCCCCGGCGCCGCACGGGCGGCATCGTGCTGCTGGCGAGCGGCGCGGCGCTGCTCGCGGGCTCGGTCGCGCTGTCGCTGCTCTCGCCGCTCGCCGTGCTCGTCGGCTTCACCGGCGGCGTCGTGAGCGTCGCGGGCATCATCGCGCTGGCCCCCGCGATCGCGCCGCCGCTCGTGGCGCTCGTCTCGCGGGCGTTCGGCAGGGGAGTGCCGGCACGGGCCGCCGCAGGCACGCTCGCGACGCATCCGGGGCGCACGTCGGCGCTCGTGCTCTCGCTCTTCGCCGGCGCCGCCGTCGTGACGATGATGGTCACCGCGGGCTCGTCGCTCACGACCGCGGTCGTCACGATCGAGCGCGATCCGGCGTTCCAGGCGGAGCTGCGCGCCATCTACGGCGGCGTCACGGCCGTGATCACGGCGATCGTCGGCTTCTCGGCCGTGCTCGCCGTGCTGGGCTTCGTCGCGGCGATGCTGCTGTCGGTGCGGCGCCGCACGCGCGAGATCGGGCTGCTGCGCATGCTGGGCCTGCGGCGCGGGCAGACTCGCACGATGCTGCTCGCCGAGGCCGGCGCGATCTCGACCGTCGCGGTCGTGACGGGCTTCGGCATGGGCGTCCTCTACGGCTGGATCGGCACGCAGTCGATGGTCGCCTCCGTCGCGGGCGTCGTCTCGACGGCTCCGACGATCCCGTGGGCGCTGCCGGTCGCACTCGTCGTCGGCGCCATCGTGGTCGCGCTCGCCGCGAGCCTGCCCGCGGGCGTGCGCGCCGCATCCGTCCCTCCGCTCGCGGCGGTCGCCGCCGATTGAGCGGCGCGGCCCGCGGCCGAAGGGCTGCGGTCCGCGGCCGACGCGCTGCACGGCGCGGCGCGGGCGCGATCAGAGGCTGGGCACGACCACCATCGTGACGAACAGTGCGATGGCGACGATCGAGAGCGCGAGGCCGATGCTGATGGCGACCGTGATGGCGATCTTGTCGCTGCGCATGAAGCTCTGCGGATCGCGGGTCCGCTGCGGCGCCACAGGGGCGGCGTCGGTCTGCTGCTGATCGATCACGTCGGTCTCCTCGGGTGCTTCGTGCACGAATGGTTCGGGCACGAATCATCTACGATAGCATCGAGGCATGGCTCCGGAGACAGCAGCGACGACCGCGCGCGACGACCTCTCGCTCGAGCGCCA
>DASSWM010000095.1:0-3363 GCA_035704865.1 Agrococcus sp. | reverse complement strand
GACCGCGTACCGGCTGAGCGCAGGCGCGCCGCTGCACGTGCGGCACTTCGGCGAGGAGCTCGTGCTCGAGGCCGGCAGCACCGTCAGCGCCGCGACGCCGCCGCTGCCGTCGCCCGGGCCGCGCCCTGCGCAGCCGGCCGGCCGGTCGCCGCGCGCCTTCCGCGAGGCACTCGGCGACTGACGCGACTCAGCGCGCTGCGCCGCGGAGCGCGAAGACCGCGCCCGGGTTGAGCAGGTGCCCGGGATCGAGCGCATCCTTGATGCGCTGGTTGAGCTCGAGCACGTCGTCGCCGAGGTAGTCGGCGAGCCATGGCTGCTTCAGGCGCCCGACGCCGTGCTCGCCGGTGATCGTGCCGCCGAGCGAGATCGCCAGCTCCATCACTTCGCCGTACGCGACCCTGGCGCGCGCCTGCTGCTCGAGATCGACCGGGTCGAGCACGAGCAGCGGATGCGTGTTGCCGTCGCCCGCGTGCGCGATGACCGCGATCGTCACGGCTCGGGCTGCCGCGATGCGCTCGATGCCGACCACGAGGTCGCGCAGCCGCGGGATCGGCACGCCGACATCCTCGAGCAGCAGCGCGCCGCGCCGCTCGAGCGCGGGGATCGCCATCCGCCGCGCGGTCACGAGCGCCTCGCCCTCCTCGGGATCGCTCGTCACGTAGCACTCGGTGCAGCCGTGCGCGGCGCAGGCGCGCTCGACCGCCTCGAGCGCCGCGGTCGCGTCCCCCGGGTGGTCGTCGAACTGCACGACGAGCATCGCCGCCGCGTCCCGGTCGAGGCCCATGCGCGTCGCGTCCTCCACGGCGCCGAGCGTCGTGCGATCCATGAACTCGAGCATCGACGGACGCGTCGTGCGCGTGATGGCGACCACCGCATCCGACGCCGCACCCAGGTCGGCGAAGGTCGCCACGAGCGTGGCGGGCACGGGTTGCGCCGGCACGAGCCGCAGGATGATCTCGGTGATGATGCCGAGCGTGCCCTCGCTGCCGACGAACAGCTTCGTGAGCGACAGGCCCGCGACGTCCTTCACGCGCGCGCCGCCCAGCCGCACCGCGCGCCCGTCGGCGAGCACGACCGTGAGGCCGAGCACGTAGTCGGTCGTCACGCCGTACTTGACGCAGCACAGGCCGCCGGCGTTCGTGGCGACGTTGCCGCCGATCGAGCAGAACTCGAACGACGACGGATCGGGCGGGTACCAGAGCCCGTGCTCGGCGGCGGCCGCCTTGACCTCGGCGTTGAACGCGCCCGGCTGCACGGTCGCCATCCGCGTCTCGGGGTGCACCTCAATCGCGCGCATGCGCTCGAGCGAGACCACGATGCAGCCCTCGACCGCCGAGCTGCCGCCCGACAGGCCCGAGCCCGCTCCGCGCGGGACGATCGGGATGCCGTGGGCCGCGGCGAAGCGGACGGCCGCCTGCACCTCCTCCGTGCTCGTCGCGCGCACGACGGCGAGCGGCATGCCGGCGTCGGGGTCGTTCGCGCGGTCGCGGCGGTACGCCTCCATCGACGCGGCATCGGTCAGCACGCTGCCAGTCGGCAGAGCCTGCAGCAGTGCCTCCGCCAGCGCCCCCACTGGCGACGCGGGGTCGTGCGCGTCGTCGCTCATCGTCGAGCCCTCCGATCCGAGGGCGGCTGCGGGCCGCCCCTGGGTTCACCGTAGGCGACGACGCTGCTCGCGCAGGGCAGCCCGGCGTGCGCAGGGCTCAGCGATCCGCGGCGAGCTCCTGCAGCAGCCGCGCGCGCTCGGCGACGTGGTCGGGCAGCGGATGCGTCACGACATAGGGACGGTCGTGCACGATCGCGTCGACCACCAGCGGGCCGATCGCCGCGGGGTCGATCGCCTGGGCCGACTCGGCGCCCGCCAGCAGGGGCTCGCCGTCGGTGTAGCGCTGCCACGGCACGACGCCGCGCGCGTCAGCCCGCTCTGACGCCGGCCGGAGCCGCTCGCTGCCGGCGAAGCCCGTGCGCACCGGGCCGGGGTAGAGCACCGTGACGCCGATGTCCGCGCCCGCCGCCCCGTACTCGGCCCGCGTCGCGAGCGAGAACCCGTCGATCGCCGCCTTCGAGGCGGTGTAGGCCGCATGGCCGGGCGTCGGCTTGAGCGTGGCGACCGACGACGTGTTCACGATGTGCGCCGGGAGCGGGGAGTCGCGCATGCGCGGCACGAACGCCCGGTGGCCGTGCAGCACGCCCCAGAAGTTCACCGACATGATCCACGCGAAGTCGTCGACCGACGCATCCCAGCTCGCGCGGTACGGGCGCCACGTGACGCCCGCGTTGTTCACGAGCACCGCGATGTCGCCGAAGGCGTCGTGGCTCGCGTCGGCGAGCGCCTCGACCTCCGCGAGCTCCGACACGTCGGTGCGCACCGCGATCGCACGCCGGCCGAGCGCGCGCACCTCGTCGCGCACGCGCTCGGCCGCCTCGAGCTCCACATCGGCGAGCACGACGTCCATGCCCGCGCCGGCCAGCGCGAGCGCGATCGACCGGCCGATGCCGCCGCCACCACCGGTGACGACGGCACCGCGCCCTGCCAGCTGGTCAGCGCGCATCCGCCCCTCAGTTCTCGGGGAAGCCGAGGTTCAGGCCGCCGTGGCTCGGGTCGAGCCAGCGCTGCGTGACGGCCTTCTCGCGCGAGAAGAAGTCGAAACCGGCGGCCCCGTAGGCCTTCGACGAGCCGAACAGCGACTGCTTCCAGCCGCCGAACGAGTGGTACGCGACCGGCACGGGGATGGGCACGTTGATGCCGACCATGCCCACCTCGATCTCGTTCTGGAACTTGCGCGCAGCGCCGCCATCGTTCGTGAAGATCGCGGTGCCGTTGCCGAACACGCCCGTGTTGATGAGCTCGACGCCCTCCTCGAACGACTGGATGCGCACGATCGACAGCACAGGCCCGAAGATCTCCTCCTGGTAGGCGCGCGACGTGGTGGGCACGTTGTCGAGCAGCGTCGGGCCGAGCCAGAAGCCGTCCGCCTCGCCGTCGACCTCGATGCCGCGGCCGTCGATGACGACCGTCGCCCCGTCGGCCTCGGCGATGTCGATGTAGCCGGCGACCTTGTCGCGGTGCTGCTCGGTGATGAGCGGCCCCATGTCGGTGCCGCGGCGGCCGTCGCCGATCTTCAGCGTCGCCACGCGCTCCTGCACCTTCTCGATGAGCGCATCTGCGACCGAGTCGACCGCGAGCACGACCGAGACGGCCATGCAGCGCTCGCCCGCCGAGCCGAAGCCCGCGTTCACGGCGGCGTCCGCGACCAGGTCGAGGTCGGCATCGGGCAGCACGAGCATGTGGTTCTTCGCGCCGCCGAGCGCCTGCACGCGCTTGCCGTGCTTCGCGGCGGTCTCGTAGATGTACTGCGCGAT
>DASSWM010000094.1:0-4424 GCA_035704865.1 Agrococcus sp. | reverse complement strand
CCGGCAGCGCCGTCAAGGACTACTCGTGCCCCGGATGCGGCGGCACGGTCGCGCAGGGCACGGCGCACGTGGTCGTGTGGCGGGCCGACTCGATCTTCGGCGAGCGCGCCGTGGAGGACCGCCGGCACTGGCACACCGGCTGCTGGCGCGCGAGCTGACGCGCTACTTCGCGTCCTGCCGGGGGATCACGACTTCCTTCAGGATCAGCTGGATGGCCGCCGCGACCGGGATCGCGACGAGCGCGCCCAGGATGCCGAGCAGCGTGCCGCCGATGAGCGCGGACAGCACGACCACGACGCCGGGCACCTTGACGGCGCGGTTCATGATCTGCGGGCTGATGACGTAGGCCTCCACCTGCATGTAGATGAGGTAGTAGATCGCCACCGGCAGCGCCGTCTGCGGGCCGTCCAGCAGCAGCACGAGCAGCGAGATGATCACCGACGCCGAGATCGTGCCGACGAGCGGGATGGTCGAGGCGATGAGCGCGATGAACGCGTAGACGACCGCGAGCTCCGAGCCGACGATCGAGAGCATGATGAACGACAGCACGCCGTTCAGCACGCCGAGCGCTCCCTGCCCGAGCACGAAGCGGCCGACCGACTTCATGATCTGCTCGGCGATCTCGATGAACTTGGGTCGCGAGGATGCCGGCACGAGCCGGTACATGCCCGACTTCAGCGAGGGCAGCGAGCCCGTGAAGTAGAGCATGAGCACGACGACGATGAGCACGCCGCCCATCGTGAACGCGACCTGGCCGATGCCCGCGAGGATGCCCGTGGCGATGTCGGCGACGAACGGCGGCAGCGTCGACCACGTCTCGAAGTCCGTGAGCGCTCCCTCGAGCTGCGCGAGCGCCTGGTCGATGTCGAACTGGGGGAACGTCACCCTGATCCACTCGATGAAGCCCTCGAACGCGCCGGCCTCGATCTCCTCGACGATCGACTGCACGAGGATCGTGAACTGCGCGACGATCGTCGGGACGATGAGCCAGGTGGCGCCGACCAGCACGCCCATGATCACGACGAAGATCAGCAGCACCGCCGCCCAGCGGGGCACCTTGCGCCGGATCAGGAACTGGATGACCGGTTCGACGCCGAGCGCCAGGAAGATGCCGGCGAACGCCCACACCAGCACCGTGCTGATCTGCTGCACGGCCGTGCCGATGGCGAGCGCCAGCAGCACGCCGAGGCCGCCGGCGAGGCCGAGGAGGAAGCCGTTCCTGATCTTCACACCCGAATCCTAGGCTCCGGGGGACATGCCGCCTGACAGGCGCGCGGTTCTGCCGGGCGCCGAGGCGCTGCCGGGGTGCTCGCCGACGCCGGGGTTGGCGCTGGCCGCCCGCACTCCGGTACCCTGGAGGCTTGCCTGCCGGGCGCGGCCCCATCCGAGCGGTCCACCGCCCTTCTCGGTGAGGTGAAAGGACCTCTGACTCGTGCGATACATCCTCGCGGCCGTGAGCCTCGTGATCTCGCTGGTCCTGCTCGGCCTCGGCATCGGCCAGCGCACCATCTGGGCACCGCCGGAGACGATCGTCTCGCAGCTCGAGCAGTCCACCGACGCGCAGCTGATCGTCATCCCCGGCGAGACCATGAACCAGCACGACGGCCGCCAGACCGTCACGATCAGCGGCGACGGGCAGATCGCCGCCGTCGTCGGCCGCGACCACGACGTGCTCGGCTGGATCGGCGAGACCGAGCACGCGATCGCGCAGCTCGACGAGGCCGGCGAGCTCACGCTCGAGCAGCAGGCCGGCAACGACGAGCCGGTGCAGTCGATCGCCGGCAACGACATGTGGATCGAGGTGCACGAGGACGACCGCCGCGTGCAGTTCGAGATCGACCTGCCGGTCGGCTACTCCATCGCGATCGCGGGGGAGTCGGGCGAGCCCGCGCCGTCGGACGTGCGCGTCGAGTGGCCGTTCGACGCGAAGACGCCGCTGTTCGGGCCCCTCATCACCGCAGGCCTGATCTTCCTCGCGCTCGCGCTGCTGCTGTTCCTGCTCGCGCTGCGCAGGCACCGCCGCCGCCGCGGGCCGCAGCGCCGCTCGCACCGCGACCTCTCGCGCGCCGAGCGCCGTGCGCTCGCGCGCGAGGCGCGCGCCGGCCTGCCGCGCGGCGAGCGACCGGTCGCGGCGGGCGACCAGCAGGGCGCGATCGAGTCGGGCACGTCGACGGATGCGTCCACGACGCCGCCGAAGGACGCCGACGCGGGCGCCCGGCCGGACGGCACGCAGCCCGATGGCACGCAGCCCGAGGGCGAGCGGACGCCGGGCGAGCGGACGGACGGCGAGGAGCCGGGCTCGGGCGCGCCGGAGAAGCGCGAGCGCAGGGCCGAGCGCGGCGCCTCGCGCACGCGCCGCCGGTTCGGCTTCATCGCGCTGCCGGTGCTCGCGGCGGTCGCGCTGACCGGCTGCGGCCCGCAGTACTGGCCGAGCGCGGAGCCGGAGGAGACATCGGCGGCACCGACGCCCACGAGTCTCGAGGACACGCTCCCTCCGATCGCCCTCACCGAGAACCAGTTCGAGGACGTGCTGGAGGACACCCGCGCGATCGTCGCGCAGGCGGATGAGGATCGCGACGCCGCCACCGCTGCTCGCCGCCTCGCAGGCCCGATGCTCGACGCGCGCAGGACGAACTACGAGATCCGCGGCCAGAACGCCGAGGTCGAGCCGCTGCCGGGCATCCCGGACGGCGAGGTGCAGCTGCTGCTGCCGCAGCAGACCGAGATGTGGCCGCGCACCGTGATGGCGGTCGTCGCATGGCAGGACGCCTCGCGCGCGCAGTCGATGCTCGTGTTCGAGCAGACCGAGCCGCGGCAGAACTACCGCGGCGTCTACCAGACGACGCTCGCCTCCGGCGCGCAGGTGCCCGCCGTCGCGAGCCCCACGATCGGCGCCGCGAGCCTGCCGGGCGATACGCCGCTGCTGCAGCGCCAGCCGGACGAGATCACGATGGCGTACGCCGACATGCTCATCCGCGGTGAGGACTCCGAGTACGCGTCCTGGTTCCAGGAGGCGGGCGACGTGCTGCGCGAGCAGTTCGGCAGGGCGTGGAAGGACGAGCAGCTCGCCGACCCGAACCTCGAGCTGACGAACCTGGAGTGGTCGTCGAGCGACGACGACCAGGCGCCGCTCATGCTCGTCACGAACGATGGAGGAGCGCTGCTCGCGACGTCGTTCACCGAGACGCAGCGGATCACGCCGACCGAGGAGGGCGTCGAGGTCGAGGTGCCCGACGCCGCCGCGGTGCTCGCGGGGGTCGAGGAGTCGACCGCCGGCATCGAGCTGACCTACCAGCTGCAGGTGCTGTTCGCGGTGCCGCCGGCGAGCGCACCCGAGGGCGCGCAGATCCAGGTGATCGGGTTCGCGCAGTCGCTGCTGGACGCGAGAGAGGTGGATGGATGACGCAGGAGCACTTGCCCGCATCGATCGGAGGCGCAGTCGACCTGTCGGCGCTCGCCGCCAGGCACCAGCAGGCCGCGGCGCCGCAGGCGGCCGCCGAGGGCGCGCCGGGTGTCGTGATCGACATCACCGACGCCGACCTGAGCCAGCTGGTCGAGCTGTCGAGCCGGGTGCCGGTCATCATCGCGATCGTCGCCGACTGGAGCGAGCCGAGCAAGCAGCTCGCGCCCGTGCTCGAGCGGCTCGTGGGCGAGCAGCGCGGCAGGCTCGTGCTCGCACGGGCCGATGCGGATCGCAGCCCGCAGATCGTGCAGGCGTTCCAGGCGCAGTCGGTGCCCACGGTCGCCGCGGTCATCGCCGGGCGCCCCGCGCCGCTGTTCAGCGGCTCGCTGCCCGAGGACCAGCTGCAGGACGTGCTCGCGCAGGTGCTCGAGTTCGCGGCGCAGCAGGGCATCACGGGCACCGTCCCGGTCGGCGACGCGGCCGAGGGCGATGCGCCCGCCGAGCCCGCGCCCGCTCCGGTGCCGCCGCTGCACCAGGAGGCGTACGACGCGATCGACGCGGGCGACCTCGACACGGCGATCGCGGCGTTCGAGAAGGCGATCGGCCAGAATCCCCGCGACGCCGACGCGATCGCGGGCCTCGCGCAGGTGCGCCTGCTCGCGCGCCTGCAGGGGAGGGGCGCCGACGAGATCCGCGCGGCCGCGGCGGCCGCGCCGGCCGACATCGAGGCGCAGATGCTCGTCGCCGACCTCGACCTCTCGGGCGGTCACGTCGAGGACGCCTTCCTGCGCCTGCTCGATCTGCTCGCATCGCTCAGCGGCGATCAGAAGCAGGATGTGCGGCTGCGGCTGCTCGACCTGTTCGAGATCGTGGGCGTCGACGACCCGCGCGTGAACGCGGCCCGCAAGCGTCTGACGACGCTGCTGTACTGAACCGCAGCCCACGGCGGTCGAGGAGCGCGCAGCGCGTATCGAGATCGGGCGGGTGCTCGTCTCGATACGCGGCCTGCGGCCGCTACTCC
>DASSWM010000093.1:0-13918 GCA_035704865.1 Agrococcus sp. | reverse complement strand
CTCGTGCGCGCCGAGGCGCTCAACGCGGAGGCGGATGGGCGACGTGGCGTCGCGCAGACGCTCTTCGGCACGCGCGGTCAGATCGTCGACTCCGCCGGCACCGTGCTCGCCGAGAGCGTCGACCGCTGGGACCTCACCATCTCGCCCCAGTACGCACTCGACCCCGAGCCGAACGACGACGGCGAGATCGAGGGGCTCACCGTCGCCGACGCGCTCACGCAGATCGCCGCCATCACGGGTGACGACCCGCGCGACCTGCAGACCATGATCTACGCCGAGCTCGAGCGCAACCCCGACTCCGACTACCTGATGCTCTCGAGCGGGCTCGACGCCCGGCAGTACGAGGCGGTGCGCGAGCTCGGCATCTCGTGGGTCTACCTGCGGCTGAACCCGCAGCGCGTCTACCCGGCGGGCTCCGTCGCCGGCAACGTCGTGGGCTTCATGGGCACCGACGCGCCGCTCGCGGGCGTGGAGCTGAGCCACAACGCCTGCCTGCGGCCAGAGCCCGGCGAGCGCACCTTCGACCGCTCGGCCGACGGCACGCCCATCCCCGGCTCCGTCGTCACCGACCCGGCCGTCGACGGCGGCACGGTGCAGCTGACGATCGACGCCGACGTGCAGTACCAGGTGCAGCAGCTCACGGCGCAGTACACCTCGCAGCTGCGCGCCCGCAGCGGCACGAGCATCGTCATGCGCACGAACGGCGAGGTGGTCGCGGTCGCCGAGTCGCCCACGGTCGACCCGAACGCGCCGACCGCCGCCGCGCAGCGCGACCGCGGCTCGCGCGCGTTCACGGCCGCGTACGAGCCCGGCTCGATCTTCAAGACCTTCTCGTGGGCCGCGATGCTCGACCTCGGCCTCATCGAGCGCACCGATCGGCTGAGCGTGCCGTGGGTGTACGAGGCGGGCGGCGCCCGCGTGCGCGACGCCCACTCGCACCCCGTCGAGCAGTGGACCGCCGCCGGCATCCTCGTGAACTCTTCGAACTCGGGCATGTCGAGGCTCGCGGAGGACATGGACCGCGTCGACTACTACGAGTACCTCGACCGGTTCGGCTTCGGCGACCCGACCGCCGTCGGGTTCGCGGGCGAGCAGTCCGGCGTGCTCCACGACCCCACGAGCCTCGATCCGCAGACGAGCCTCACCTCGCTGTTCGGCCAGGGGATCTCGGCCACGCCCATCCAGCTCGCCTCCGCCTACCAGGCGATGGCCAACGGCGGCGTGCACCTGCCCGTGCAGCTCGTCGCCGGCTGCACGACCGCCGACGGCGAGGTCACCTCGCCCGAGATGCCCGACGGCGAGCGGGTCGTGAGCGAGTCGACGGCGCGGCAGACGCTCGAGGTGCTCGAGCACGTCGTCACCGACTACGGCTACGAGACCTTCCCCATCGAGGGCTACCGCATCGCGGCGAAGACCGGCACGGCGCAGATGGCGTACGAGAACGGCGGCGGCTACGACCCCGACCGCATGATGATCTCGGTCGCGGGCGTGTTCCCCGTCGACGACCCGCAGTTCGTGGTGCTGACGATGTACGACAGCCCGCAGACCAACCGCACCAGCGGCGGGGCCATCCCGGCCTTTCACGATATGGTGAACCTCCTGATCCGCCAGTACGACATCCCTCCGAGCACGACTCCGGCATCCGAGGTGCCGCTGGAGTGGACGGCGGATCAGCCATGAGACTGCGTTGGCAGGTACGGTGCCGGCGACGCCGGCAGAGACACTGAGGAGAAGATGTCCGTGGCGGGCGTGACCCCGAGGATCCTGCGACCGGAGCACCCCGCACCGCGGCCCCTCACCGGCCTCGTCGACGAGTTCGACCTGCAGGTCGAGGACGACCTCGACGGCGTCGAGGTGACCGGCATCACCAACGACTCCTCCGACGTGCAGCCGGGCGACATCTTCGCGGCGCTGCCGGGTGCATCGCGCCACGGCGCCGAGTTCGCCGCGCACGCCGTCGAGCGCGGCGCGGTCGCGATCGTCACCGACCCCGAGGGCGCCGCGCTGCTGCGCACCGACGCGCCCGTCATCGCGCTCGACGACCCGCGCGGGGCGATGGGCGAGATCGCCGCGTGGGTCTACCGCACCGGCGAGCAGCCGCCGAAGCTCTTCGGCATCACCGGCACGAACGGCAAGACCTCCACCTCGTTCATGCTCGAAGGCCTGCTCGCCGACCTCGGCTTCGTCACGGGCCTGTCGACCACGGCCGAGCGGCACGTGGGCGAGACGATCGTCACCTCGAAGCTCACGACGCCCGAGGCGAGCGAGCTGCACGCGCTGCTCGCGCGGATGAAGGAGGCGGGCGTGCGCGCCGCCGTGCTCGAGGTGAGCGCGCAGGCGCTCGAGCGCCACCGCGTCGACGGCGTGCTGTTCGACGTCGTCGCCTTCACGAACCTCAGCCACGACCACCTCGACGACTACGGCTCGATGGAGGCCTACTTCGAGGTCAAGCTCGAGCTGTTCACGCCCGACCACGCCGTGCGCGGCGTCGTGTGCGTCGACACCGACTGGGGCGTGCGCATCGCCGAGCGCAGCCGCATCCCCGTCACGACCGTCTCGAGCGACCCGGAGCGGCCGGCCGACTGGCGCGTCGACATCTGGGAGGAGACGCCCGTCTCCACCTCGTTCACGCTCACCGGCATCGACGGCGGGGCGATCGAGGTGCAGGTGCCGTTCATCGGCAGGCACATGGCCGTCGACGCCGCGATCGCGATCCTCATGCTCGTCGAGGACGGGTTCGAGATCGAGGCGATCGCCGAGGCCATCGACCGCGGCATGCGGCCGACGCTGCCGGGCCGCATCGAGCGCGTCTCCGGCGACGAGGGCCCCGCCGTCTTCGTCGACTACGGCCACAGCCCCGACGCGTTCGAGCAGACGCTCACGGCGCTGCGCCGCGTCACCGACGGCCGGCTCATCATGATGTTCGGCGCTGACGGCGACCGCGACGCGACCAAGCGCGCCGACATGGGCCGCATCGCGGCGGAGCTCGCGGATGTCGTCATCGTGACCGACTTCAACCCGCGCACCGAGGATGCCGCGAGCATCCGCGCCCAGGTGCTCGAGGGCGCGCGCGCCGCCGCCGGCGACAAGCCGGTCATCGAGTCCTCCCCGGAGGAGGCGGCGATCCGCGCCGCGCTCGAGCTCGCCGGCCCCGGCGACACCGTGCTGTGGGCAGGCCCCGGCGACGCCGACTACCGCGACGTCGCGGGCGTGCGCGAGCCGTTCGTCGCGCGCGACGAGGCACGGCTCGCGCTGCACGAGGCCGGCTGGCCCGTCGACCTCGACCGTCGCAGGGACGGGGACAAGCGCTGATGCTGCGGATGCGCGCGAGCGAGATCGCCGCCGCCGTCGACGGCGCCCTGCACGGCGACGACGTCGAGGTGACCGGAACGGTCGAGACGGATTCGCGGCTCGTGACCGAGGGCGGGGTCTTCTTCGCGATGCCGGGGGAGGAGACCGACGGCCACCGGTTCATCGACGCCGCGATCGCCGCCGGCGCCGCGCTCGTCGTCGCCGAGCGGCCGCTCGAGCAGCAGATCCCGCACGTGCTCGTCGAGCGCGGCGTCGTCGCGCTCGGGGCGCTCGCCGCCGAGGTCATCCGGCGCGTGCGCGAGGCGGGCGAGCTGACGGTCGTCGGCATCACCGGCTCGAACGGCAAGACCACGACCAAGAACATGCTGCAGGCCGTGCTCGAGCAGCACGGCCCGACCATCACGCCCGTGAAGTCGTTCAACAACGAGGTCGGCGCGCCCATGACGATGCTGCGCATCGACGAGCGCACGCGCTACCTCGTGCTCGAGATGGGCGCGAGCGTCGAGGGCGACATCGCGCGCCTGACGGCCATGTCGCATCCCGATGTCGGCGTCGTGCTCAAGGTCGGGCTCGCCCACGCGGGCGAGTTCGGCGGCATCGAGACGACGACGCGCGCGAAGACCGAGATGGTGCGCGACCTCGCGCCCGGCGGCATCGCCGTGCTCAACCGCGACGACGAGCGCGTGCGCGGCATGGCCGCCGCGACGCAGGGGCGCGTCGTGTGGTTCGGCACCGAGCCGGGCCCCGCCGACGAGCCGACCCGGCTCTGGGCCGACGAGATCGACTCGACGCTCGACGGCACGACCGCGATCGTGCACCGCGGCGAGGAGGCGTGGCCGCTGCGCGTGCGCATCCTCGGCGAGCACCACGTCATGAACGCGCTCGCCGCGCTCACGGTCGCCGACGCGCTCGGCATCGAGCTCGCGCCGGCGATCGACGCGCTCACGAGCCTGCAGCGCGCCGAGCGCGGCCGCATGGAGCTGCTCGAGCCCGGCGGCGGCATCACGGTCATCAACGACGCGTACAACGCGAGCCCCGACTCCACCGCGGCGGCGCTGCGATCGCTCGCCCACATGACGCGGCAGGCGCAGCGGCGCTCGATCGCGGTGCTGGGCGAGATGGCGGAGCTCGGCCCGCACGCGGTCGAGGAGCACGACCGGCTCGGCCGCCAGGCCGTGCGGCTGCGCATCGACCGGCTCGTGGTCGTCGGGGCGGGCGCCAAGGCCATCCACGACGCCGCCGAGCTCGAGTCGTCGTTCGGCCAGGAGACCACCTGGGTCGCGACGGCCGACGAGGCCGAGGCGCTGCTGCGCGCCGAGCTCACCCAGGGCGACGTCGTGCTGTTCAAGTCATCGAACGTGTCGGGGCTGCAGGCCCTGGCCGAGCGGATCGGGGGCCGCTAGTGCTCGTGCTGCTGGCCTCCGCGGGCATCGCCCTGCTCGTCTCGCTCTTCGCGACGCCGCTGTTCATCCGGGGGTTCTCGCGCATCGGCTGGGGCCAGTTCATCCGTGACGACGGCCCGCAGTCGCACCACGTCAAGCGCGGCACGCCCACGATGGGCGGCCTCGTCTTCATCGTCGCGACGCTCGTGGGCTACTTCGGCGGCAAGCTGCTGGGGCAGGACGTCCCGACGCAGCCGGCGCTGCTCATCCTGCTGCTCATGGTCGGCATGGGCGCGGTCGGCTTCATCGACGACTTCATGAAGATCTCGAACCAGCGCTCGCTCGGCCTCGGCGGCTGGGCGAAGGTCGCGGGGCAGGTCGTCGTCTCGGTCGCCTTCGGCGCGCTCGCGATCACGCAGCTCTACACCGGCACCGGCGACACGATCGTCGACCCGGTCATCTCCGGCGTGCGCGACATCCCGTGGCTCGACTTCACCGCGTGGGGCGCGATCGGCGGCATCGTCTTCGTCGGCTGGATCCTGATCATGAACGTCTCGGCGTCGAACGCCGTCAACGTCACCGACGGGCTCGACGGCCTCGCGACCGGCGCCGTCATCATCTCGACCGTCGGGTACGCCTTCATCGCCTTCTGGCAGTTCAACCAGTCGTGCTTCGTCGCCGAGCCGCCCGCCGGCTGCTACGACGTGCTGCACCCGCTCGACGTCGCGACGCTCGCCGCGACGGTCGTGGGCGCGCTCATCGGCTTCCTGTGGTGGAACACGAGCCCCGCGCAGATCTTCATGGGCGACGTCGGCTCGCTCGCGCTCGGCGGCGCGCTCGCGGGCTTCGCCATCATGACCGACACGCAGCTGCTGCTCATCCTCATCGCTGGCCTGCCCATCATCGTCACGGGCTCGGTCATCATCCAGCGCGCCTACTTCAAGGCCACGGGCGGCAAGCGCGTGTTCCTCATGACCCCGCTCCACCACCACTTCGAGCTCAAGGGCTGGGCCGAGGTGACGATCGTCGTGCGCTTCTGGATCCTCGCCGGCCTGTTCGTCGCGGCCGGCGTCGGGCTGTTCTACTTCGAGTGGGCGCTGCAGGGCTGATGAGCAGGCTCGACGAACTCACGTCCTGGCACAGCGACTGGTCGGGGCTGCGCGTGGCCGTCCTCGGCCTCGGCGTCACGGGCTTCGCCGTCGCCGACACGCTCGCCGAGCTCCGCGCATCCGTCACCGTCGTCGCCGAGCGCGTCGACGACGAGCGCAGGACGATCCTGGGGGTGCTCGAGGTGCCGATCGTCGAGGCCGGCCGCGACGAGCTGCCCGACGCGATCGTCGAGGCGGAGGTCGTGGTCGCCTCGCCGGGGCTGCGCCCCGACCACCCGTGGCTCGTCGCCGCTGCCGAGCGCGGCATCCCGGTGTGGGGCGACATCGAGCTCGCGTGGCGCGTGCGCGACAAGGTCGCCGCCGCCGAGTGGCTCCTCGTGACCGGCACGAACGGGAAGACGACCACGACGCAGCTCACCGCCCACATGCTGCGCGAGGCCGGCTTCCGCGTCGCGCCGGTCGGCAACATCGGCACGCCCGTGCTCGACGCCGTGCGCGACCCGGCGGGCTTCGACGTGCTCGTGGTCGAGCTCTCGAGCTTCCAGCTGCACTGGCTGCCGGAGGGCGCTGCGGGCGAGCTGTGGCCGCACTCGGCCGTGTGCCTCAACATCGACGACGACCACCTCGACTGGCACGGGTCGGCGGATGCGTACCGTGCGGTCAAGGCGAAGGTCTACCGGAACGCTCGGGTCGCCGCCGTCTACAACGTCGAGGACCCCGTCACGATGGGCATGGTCGAGGAGGCCGAGGTCGTCGAGGGCTGCCGCGCGATCGGCTTCTCGCTCGGCATCCCCGGCCCCAGCGACGTCGGGCTCGTCGAGGACGTGCTCGTCGACCGCGCGTTCTTCGACGAGCGGCACCGGCAGGCGCTCGAGCTCGCGAGTCTCGCCGACCTCGAGCCCGCGGGCCTGCGCTCGCCGCACATGACGCGCAACGTGCTCGCGGCGGCGGCGCTCGCACGCGCCTTCGGCGCCGATCCCGCCCAGGTGCGGGACGCCATCCGCTCCTTCCGCCTCGACCGCCACCGCACCGAGCTCGTCGCCGAGATCGCGGGCGTGCGCTTCGTCGACGACTCGAAGGCCACGAACCCGCACGCGGCCGAGGGGTCGCTGAGCGCCTTCGACCGCGTCGTGTGGATCGTGGGCGGGCTCTTCAAGGGCGCGGATGTCGCGCCGCTCGTCGAGCGCCACGCGGCGCGCATCGTCGCGGCCGTCGCGATCGGCGTCGAGCGCGGCCCCGTGCGCGAGGCGTTCGCGCGACACGCGCCGGGCATCCCGCTCGTCGAGGTCGACACGGCGGACACTGGAGCCGTGATGCGGCTGGCCGTCGAGGCGGCCGCAGCGCACGCCGCGCCCGGCGTGACGGTCCTGCTGGCGCCGGCGGCCGCATCCATGGACCAGTTCGAGAGCTACGCAGACCGCGGCGACCGCTTCGCCGAGGCCGTGCGGGCGGGAGCGCAGGGGAGGGGAGCCAGTGGGGACGACCACCGTGCGGATGACCACGACCGCGACGACGGCCCCCGCGACCAGGGCTGACACCGGCCTCGCCGCGCGCATGGGCCAGCGCGCGCTCGTGCGCGTGCGCTCGATGTTCGGCGCCCCCACGCTCAACGCCGCGCTGCTGCTGGGCACGACGCTCTTCCTGGTCGCCTTCGGGCTCATCATGGTGCTCTCGTCCTCGTCGGTCGAGAGCTACGTCGCGGGCGGCTCGTTCTTCACCGACTTCGCCCAGCAGGGCGCCTTCGCCGCCGTCGGCGTCGTGCTCATGCTCATCGCCGCGCGCATGCCGGCCGGCATCTGGCAGCGCCTCGCATGGTTCGGCATCATGCTCGGCATCGCGCTGCAGGTGCTCGTGTTCACGCCGCTGGGCTTCGGCGCCGGCGGCAACCGCAACTGGATCGGCGTCGCCGGCTTCTCGCTCCAGCCCTCCGAGTTCGTGAAGGTCGCGCTGTGCGTGTGGCTCGCGATGATCATGACGCGCAAGCAGAAGCGCATCGACAGCTTCTGGCAGGCGTGGATCCCGGCGGGCCCCGTCGCGGGGCTCTCGATCGGCCTCGTGCTGCTCGGCAGCGACCTCGGCACGGTCGTCATCATGGTCATGCTCTCGTTCGGCGCGCTCTGGTTCGCGGGCGTCAAGTGGTGGCACCTGCTGCTGCCGGTGGCGCTGCTGGTGGTGCTCGCGGTGCCGGTCGTGCTCTCGAGCGTCTCGCGCGTGACGCGCATCACCTCGTTCCTGCAGGGCTGCACGGACGCCGACTACTACGACGGCTGCTGGCAGCAGCTGCACGGCACGTGGGCGCTCTCGGCCGGCGGCCTGTTCGGCGTCGGCCTCGGCAACTCCCGCGCGAAGTGGTCGTGGCTGCCGGAGGCCGACAACGACTACATCTTCGCGATCATCGGCGAGGAGCTCGGGCTGCTCGGCGCCGCTGTCGTGCTCGCGCTCATCGCGCTGCTCGCCTGGACGCTGCTGCGCATCGTGCAGCAGGCGCGCATGCAGATGACGCGCGTCGTCACGGGCGCCGCCATGGTGTGGCTCATCGGCCAGTCGCTCGTGAACATCGGCGTCGTGCTCGGGCTGCTGCCCGTGCTGGGCGTGCCGCTGCCGTTCATCTCCTCCGGCGGCTCGCAGCTCATCGCGGCGCTGCTCGTGATCGGCATCGTGCTCTCGCTCGAGCGCGTCGACAACCCCCGGGCGCGCGGCGAGCAGCCGGCGCGCGCAGCGGCGAGGGGCTGACGCATGCGCGTGCTGCTCGCCGGCGGCGGCACCGCCGGCCACGTCAACCCGCTGCTCGCGACCGCGCAGCGGCTGCGGGAGCGCCACCCCGACGCCGAGCTGACCGTGCTCGGCACCGCCGAGGGCCTCGAGCGCGAGCTCGTGCCGCGCGCGGGGCTCGAGCTCGTGACGATCGAGAAGCTGCCGTTCCCGCGCAGGCCCGACGCTGCCGCGCTGCGCTTCCCGGGGCGCTGGCGCCGGGCGGTCCGCGAGGTGCGCGCCCTCATCCGCGAGCGCGGCTTCGACGTCGTCGTCGGCTTCGGCGGCTACGCCTCCGCGCCCGCCTACCGGGCCGCACACCTCGAGCGGGCGCCGATCGTCATCCACGAGGCGAACGCGAAGCCCGGCATGGCGAACCTGCTCGGCGCCCGCTGGACCGACTTCGTCGGCATCTCGTACCGCTCGACGAAGCTCGAGGGCGAGCTCGTCGGCATGCCGCTGCGGCCCGAGATCACCGGGCTCGACCGGACGGGCCTGCGCGACGAGGCGATGGCCGAGCTCGGCCTCGACCCGCAGCGGCAGACGCTGCTCGTCACGGGCGGCTCGCAGGGCGCGCGCTCGATCAACCGCACGATCGTCGCGAGCGCCGCCGACATCGTGGCGGCGGGCTGGCAGATCCTGCACCTCTCGGGCGGCAGGCAGACCGACTTCGAGCCGGCCACCGTGCCGCACTACGTCGCGATCGAGTACCTCGACCGCATGCACCTCGCGCTCGCCGCCGCCGACCTCGTGGTCTGCAGGGCGGGCAGCCTCACGGTGTCGGAGCTCATGGCCGTCGGCCTGCCCGCCGTGTACGTGCCGCTGCCCTACGGCAACGGCGAGCAGGGCATGAACGCGGCCGACCAGGTCGCCGCCGGGGGAGCGCTGCTCGTCGACGACGGCGATTTCACGGCAGAATGGGTGCGCACGCGACTGCTGCCGCTGCTGCGGGATGCCGACCGGCTCGCCGGGGTGGCCGCCGCCAGCGCCGGCGCAGGCGCGAGCGACGGCAGCGACCGCATGTGCGAACTCATCGAGCGGGCCGCGGCCACGAGGAGGCAGTCGTGATCGAACCGGATTTCAGCCAGCCGATCCCTGAGGCGATCGAGCGCGTCCACTTCATCGGCATCGGCGGCTCGGGCATGTCGGGCATCGCCCACATGATGCTCGAGGAGGGCGTCGCCGTCTCGGGCTCCGACCGCTCGGGCTCGGCGACCGTCGACCGGCTCGTCGAGCACGGCGCGACCGTCGCGATCGGGCACGACGCCGGCAACCTGGTCGTCGAGGGCGAGCAGCGCGTCGACGCGGTCGTCGTCACGAGCGCCCTGTGGCCCGACAACCCCGAGCTGCTCGCGGCGCGCGAGCACGGCATCCCCGTGCTGCACCGGTCGCAGGCGCTGCACGTGCTCGCGCGCGGCAAGCGCGTCGTGGCCGTCGCGGGCGCCCACGGCAAGACCACCACGACCGGGATGCTCGTGGTCGGCCTGCACGGGCTCGGCATCGACCCGGGCTTCGTGAACGGCGGCGTGATCGCGGGCCTCGACGCCTCGAGCGGCCACGGCACCTCCGACGTCTTCGTGCTCGAGGCCGACGAGTCCGACGGCTCGTTCCTGCTGTACGACGTCGCGGTCGCGCTCATCACCAACGTGGACACCGACCACCTCGACCACTACGGCACGCCTGCGGCCTTCGACGAGGCGTTCGCGCAGTTCGCGAATCGCGCGCGTGAGGCCGTCGTGATCTCCGCCGACGACCCCGGCGCGCAGCGCGTGCGCGCGCTCATCCAGCACGAGCGCGTCGTCACGTTCGGCGAGCACGAGGGCGCCGATGTGCGCATCCTCGACATCCGGGTCGGCGCGAGCGCCGCGTGCACCCTCGAGGTGCGGGGCGAGCGCGTCGAGCTCGAGGTCGGCGTGCCCGGCCGCCACAACGCGCTCAACGCCGCTGGCGCGCTCGCGACGCTCATCGCGCTGGGCTTCGCGGCCGGCGACGCCGCGCACGCGCTCGCGGGCTTCCGCGGCACGGGGCGCCGCTTCGAGCTGCACGGCGAGCGCCGCGGCGTGCGCGTCTACGACGACTACGCGCACCACCCGGCGGAGGTCGACGCGGCGCTCACCGCCGCGCGCACCGTGATCGGCGACGGCCGCATCATCGCGATCCACCAGCCGCACCTCTTCACGCGCACGCGCGACATGGCGGGCGACTTCGCCGCGGTCTACGAGCGCGTCGCCGACCACACCGTCGTGCTCGACGTCTACGGCGCGCGCGAGGACCCGATCCCCGGTGTCACGGGCGAGCTCGTGGCCGAGCGCTTCCAGGACCGGAGCGAGGTCGACTACCTGCCCGACTGGCAGAGCGCCGCCGAGCGCGCCGCGGCGCTCGCGCGCGAGGGCGACATCATCGTCACCCTCTCGTGCGGCGACGTCTACCGCATCATCCCGCAGGTGCTGTCGGCCCTCGAGGACGGCGACCGCGAGTGAGGCGGCCCGACGGCTTCGACCACCGGCTCGACGCACCGGAGGTGCCCGCCGACGCCCATGAGGACGAGCAGCAGGGCCGCCGCGACATCGTGCGGCTCGATGCCCTCCGCCGCCGTCGGCCGGCGGCGGAGACGACGGATGCGTCGGTGCCGGCCGCGGGGGAGCCGCGCCGCTGGGCGGTCTCGGCGCCCGCCGCTGCCGAGCCGCGCCGCTGGGCACTGAGCGCCTACGCCGACCTCGACGAGGACGAGCAGCCCGCAGCCGCAGCGCCCGACGCCGCCGGCCTCGACCCCGTCCTGCCGGCCGCCGGCGGCTCGAACGCGCAGCGCGTCGACCGCGCGTGGCGGCAGGCGGAGCGCGAGCAGCGCAGGCTCGATCGCGAGGAGCTGCGCGAGACGCGCCGCGAGGCCAAGGCCGCCAAGCGCGCGCGCATCCGCCGCGAGCGAGCCGAGGTGCGCCGCTTCACCGCGACGCGGCGGCGGCAGCTGCGGGTCGCGCTCATGACCGTCGGCGGCCTCGCGCTCGCGCTCGCGCTGCTCGTCGGGCTCGTCTGGTCGCCGCTCATGGCCGTGCGCGAGGTGCAGGTGGAGGGCGCGGAGCGCATCGACCCCGCCGTCGTGCAGCAGGCGCTCGCCGATCAGGTGGGGGAGCCGATCGCCACGGTCTCCGAGGAGGTCGTCGCCGAGCGCCTCGCGACGATCCCGCAGATCGAGTCGTTCCGGCTCGACGTCGTGCCGCCGTCGACCGTGATCGTGCGGCTCGTGGAGCGCAGGCCCGTCGCGATCGTCGAGGGCGAGTCGGGCGCATCGATGATCGACGCGGCGGGCGTCGTGCTCGGCCCCGCCGGCGACGCGGCCGGCTCCCTCCCGCGGCTCGAGGGCATCGAGATCGGCAGCGAGCAGTTCGAGGCCGTCGCCACCATGCTCGTGTCGGTGCCGAGCGAGGTGCTCGAGGCCACCGAGATCGTCGAGGCTCCTACGCCCTCCGACATCCGCCTCACACTCGAGACGGGCCAGGTCGTGCAGTGGGGCGGCGCGGAGGAGAGCCCGCTGAAGGCCGACGTCGTGGCCGCGCTCATGGCGACGCAGGATCCCTCGGCCGCCGCGGTGCTCGATGTGCGGGCGCCGGAGCACCCCGTCGTGCGCGGCGGCGAGCCCGCCGGAACCTGACGAATCTTTTTCTTGGCCGATCCGGGCGCGACACACCGACCGGCTCCCACTCCGGCACCCTCGCCGCCCGTACCGTCGGAGACGTCAGCATGAAGTGAGGAATTCTCTAAACTTCAACTAGAGGTTGAGAGTTCGATCGAGGGGCCGGAACGTGACTTCCAACAACAACTACCTCGCCGTCATCAAGGTGGTCGGCGTGGGCGGTGGCGGCGTGAACGCCGTGAACCGCATGATCGACCTCGGACTGCGCGGGGTCGAGTTCATCGCCATCAACACCGACGCGCAGGCGCTGCTGCTCAGCGACGCCGACGTCAAGCTCGATGTCGGCCGCGAGCTCACGAAGGGCCTCGGCGCGGGCGCCGACCCCGAGGTGGGCAGGCGCGCCGCAGAGGACCACGCGGAGGAGATCGAGGAGGCGCTCGCGGGCGCCGACATGGTCTTCGTCACCGCGGGCGAGGGCGGCGGCACCGGCACGGGCGGCGCCCCGGTCGTGGCGCGCATCGCCAAGAGCCTCGGCGCGCTCACCGTCGGCGTCGTGACGAAGCCGTTCTCGTTCGAGGGCCGCCGCCGCCAGGCGCAGGCCGAGACGGGCGTCGAGGCGCTCAAGAACGAGGTCGACACCCTCATCGTCGTGCCCAACGACCGGCTGCTCGAGATCAGCGACATGGGCATCTCGATGGTCGAGGCGTTCGAGACCGCCGACCAGGTGCTGCTCGCCGGTGTGCAGGGCATCACCGACCTCATCACGACGCCGGGCCTCATCAACGTCGACTTCGCCGACGTGAAGTCGGTCATGCAGGGCGCGGGCAGCGCGCTCATGGGCATCGGCTCGTCGCGCGGCGCCGACCGCGCGATCAAGGCCGCAGAGCTCGCGGTCGCGAGCCCGCTGCTGGAGGCGAAGATCGACGGCGCGCACGGCGTGCTGCTCTCGATCCAGGCCGGCAGCAACCTCGGCATCCACGAGACCTACGACGCGGCGAAGCTCGTGCAGGAGGCGGTGCACCCGGAGGCGAACATCATCTTCGGCACCGTCATCGACGACACGCTCGGCGACGAGGTGCGCGTGACGGTCATCGCCGCCGGCTTCGACGGCGCAGGCCCCATCGCGAAGGACGACGACTCCGTCATCCGCACCGCATCGCGCGACGAGATGGGCCTGCGCCCGTCGGCGCCGAGCGCGCCCGCCGCGCCGCGCGGCGATGAGCGCCGCGAGGAGCCGGCCGAGCGCCGCCCCGTGCCGGCGCCGCCCGTGGCCGACCACCTCACCGGTCCCGTCCAGCCGCTGACCCAGGTGGACGAGGAGGAGGACGAGTTCCTCCCCGACTTCCTGCGCTGACACGCATGACCGACGCCCCCGCCGCGCGCCTGGCCGCCTTCCTCGACGAGCTCGAGCAGGCGCGCCAGGCGCGCGGCGTCACGGTCATCGTCGTCACGAAGTTCCACCCTGCGGAGCTCGTGCGCGAGCTCGCCGCGGCCGGCCACCGCGACTTCGGCGAGAACCGGCACCCCGAGGCTCGAGACAAGGCCGTGGCCCTGGCCGATCTCGGCCTCACGTGGCACTTCGTCGGCCAGCTGCAGCGCAAGAAGGCGCGGCAGGTCGCCGGTTACGCCGACGTGCTGCACTCGATCGACTCGATCGAGCTCGTCGACGCGCTCGAGGGCGGGGAGTCCCCGCACGAGCGGCCCGTGCGCGACGCGCTCGTGCAGGTCAACCT